>CAZBKL010000112.1:0-1561 GCA_964492465.1 uncultured archaeon | reverse complement strand
AGCCCTTTTTTTGTTTCTATTATGAGCATCTTCCTGGTTTCGTCAACAACATGGCCTTCTATTCCCTCTTGCGACTTATTTTTGGCAGAAACAACCCTGCATTTGAGCCCGATAAGCTCATGTCTCAGGACATTTTCAGGAGTTATCATATTTTTCACCAGGCTCAAATTTTTCAGGAGCGCTCTATCATTTCCTCAGGAAATCCCTGGATTATCAATATTTCTTTCACCTTCTGCCTGTGCTCGCCCTGGAGCTCCACTTCATTGTTCTTGAAAGTTCCACCGCATGCCAGCTTGTTTTTCAGGACTTTCATCAGGCTCTTTATGTCTATTGTTTTCGAGTCTATTCCCTGGACAATAGTCATAACTTTTCCATATCGCATCTTTCTTATAAGAATCTTGATTTTCTGCTGCTCCTTTGCTATTTGCTCGCATGCGCAGAGTTCCTTGGGCAATCCGCAGTTTTTGCAAATCTCAGCCATGTCTTACCTTTATTTTTGCTTGATATCCTAACTTACTTGTTTTTTCCTGAATATAACATAGTATTAATCCTTGCTAGAGTACGCTTCATCTCCTTTATCCTTCCGGGGTTCTTGACGCTCCCGCCCACAAAGGCAGCTGCCCGCTCTTTCGCGAGCTCGAGCCTTAGCTCAGAAAGCTTTTTCTCAACCTCTTTCTTTTCCATTGTCCTGAGCTCTCTTTTCCTTATAACAGCCATATGAATCAAGCCAAAACCATTTCGAATATAATAAATATGAACTTATTTAAGATGATGCAAAGAATGTCGCCAGCCGTCATTAACTAATCTATTGACTAAGCTTATTTAAAGATTTTCTAACAAAAAACCAACAGGTTGAATAAATGGAATTTTCTGAAATAAAGAGAAGGGTTGCTAGAGGGACATATGAGATGGGAGCCCTGGAATTCGGGGAGTTTATCTTGGAATCCGGGATAAAAACACCCTATGTCATCAATTACAGGAAACTGCCTTCTTACAGAGACCTTGTGGATGACATTGGGGCGACTATAGGAGATATTATTCTCGATTCTGAAAAACCAGACCGATTGTGCGGTATACCTCAAACGGGATTATATATAGCAGAAGCTGTTGGAACATATACAAGAATACCTGCTGTTCACCTCAGAAAAGATTTTTTTGCTCAAAATGATGTGGTGAAATTTTTGAAAAGCAGGATTGATGAAGGTTCTTACTCAGAAAAGGCACTTCCTGGCATACAAATAGCTATAGCTGACATAGAATCTCTCAAAGGGCTCAAGCCGCGCGGTATTGCTACATATGTTGACGGAGACTTGAGAAATGGCGACAATGTATGTATTATAGACGATGTTATCGCCAGAGGGGGAAGCAAAAACAAAGCCATCAAATTACTGAAGCTTGAAGCAGAAAGAAGAGAAATAGAAATCAACATAACAAAGGTACGTGTTGCTTTTGACAGAGAACAGGGCGGAAGAGAAGAGCTGGAAAAAAAGGGTGTCGGGCTAGATTCAATTTTAAGCATCAGGGAAGCTGCTAAAATACTGTATGATGATCACAAAATTGA
>CAZBKL010000111.1:0-1592 GCA_964492465.1 uncultured archaeon | reverse complement strand
AAAATATGGCTCCGAAAAGCAAAGGAATGAAATCAAGAAACTCAGAAACGAGCTGAATTTGGCTCATACTGGACATCATTTGCATTATTTCAAGCTTTTCTATGATGATATGGATTATGAAAATGCAAAAAACTCGCTGAACCAAGCAATAGAAGTTCCTCAATTTTATCGAACGCTAACAGACAATTTTCCAGAATTAAAGAAAGAAATTTCTTTCATCAACATGAGAGAAGCCCTCGCAGAAGCTTCTGATTTTTTAGCAGAAGGGTATATGCCAGAAGCAAAAAAATCATTGGGTTTGGCAATAATGTATCAGAGAGAAGCTGGTGTAGCGCCTCCCAAGGAATTTGAAAAAATTGGAAATAAAATCAGCGATTGGGAAACTAGAAGATACTGCACTGGGTTGCTCGTTTCTAGCAGAACGGCAGGTAAATAGATAAATAATTTAGTCAATCAGCCCGTCTTTCAGCAATGCGGGAATTATATGATTAATCATTATCGGGCTGAGCAACTCTGGCTTGCAGGTGCTGTCTATCCAGGCAATCTCCTCAATTTCTCCTGATGGCGCAGGCTCATCTATAATTTCGCCCCTGAACATGGTTATCTCCACTATCGTATCGGGCTTGTTTGCAGCAACATCCTTGAATATGCCATAGAATTTGATGGACTCAGCATTTATATTGCATCCAATTTCTTCCATGATCTCCCTTCCTAATGCTTCCTCAAAGCTCTCGCTACCTTCTGGCTTTCCTCCTAGGGTCTTGTAATAATTTTCTCCGCGCTCGCGAACCATCAGAATCTTTTTGTTCCTTATTATAGCAATCGCTGATTTTTTTATGAGGCGCATGAAATTTCACTTCCCGTCTTTCAGAATCAAGCCATCCTTAAGCCTTATGATTCTTTCAGCTTTCTTTGCCAAGCTGTCATCGTGGGTTACCATCACAAAAGTGGTTTTATGCTCCTTGTTTATGGCTCTCAGCATCTCAATTATGCTGATACCTGTCTTGGAGTCCAAATTGCCAGTTGGCTCGTCTGCCAGAATTATGCTAGGATCATTTGAAAGAGCCCGAGCAATGGCTACTCGCTGTATCTGCCCGCCTGAAAGCTCAGAAGCTTTGTGATATAACCTGTCGCCCAGGCCGACCATCTCAAGAAGCTCTTTTGCTTTTTTCAATGCAGTATTATCATCAATGTTCTGGAATGTCATGGGCAGCATCACATTTTCCATGGCATTCAAAGTGCCAATAAGGTTGAATTGCTGAAAAATGAAGCCGATTTTCTTTCCGCGTATTGTAGCCAGGTCGCTCTCGCTCATTTTTGAGATGTCTTTTCCCTCGAGAAGTATTTTTCCTGAGGTTGGTATGTCAAGGCAGCCAACCATGTTCATGGCAGTGCTCTTGCCAGAGCCAGAAGGACCCATGATTGAGAGGAATTCTCCTTTATTCACAATAAGGTTCAAGCCGTTCAGGGCAATTACCTGAACTTCTCCCATCTTGTAAATCTTCCACACATCCCTTAATTCAATAATTGGCTTGCTTATTGTTTTTGCCATGTATGCTCCTTTCCTTTATTTTTGATAAGTATGCAGTTCT
>CAZBKL010000110.1:0-1627 GCA_964492465.1 uncultured archaeon | reverse complement strand
CGTTCCCTGGATTTCTTAGCCATATATACTATTTGCAAACCTTTGCTTATATATTTTAAATTTGTAAGAAATTAAGTTATAAGATATCTTTTCAGATAACTCTGCCTCGTGCCTCAGCTTTTTGAAATTATATGAGGCAAAAAGGTATTGTTTCAAAAAGCCTCGGTAGTGTAGCGGTCCAGCATAGAGCCCTGTCACGGCTCTGACTCGGGTTCAAATCCCGACCGAGGCGTATTTGAACCCTTGGCTCATCCCCTGATATTTGCGTGAAGCTCTGGAATCTCCCTGAGTGCCTGCTCGTCGAATACAGGTATTTGCAAAACCTTTTCTGCCAGTTTAAGGAATTTTATGTTCTCATCTGAGTAGTCCCCGCTTTGGATTATGTCGCTTATTCTTCCTATGAAATGCCTGTTCGAAGGGACCCTGTCAACAGTTATCATGTAGTCCCCTCCTGATATTCCCATGCAAACAGGATATTCTTCTGCTGAAATATAGACATACCACGGCAAGTCACTGATCCGGTCTTCTATGGAAAGATATTTTTTATCAATGCCATTTATCCTCCTGCCTATGAATTCATCAAATGGGTTTATCTTCCTGCCTTCAACGAAGCATATTATCTCCTCTTTTCTGGGCTCGTTGGAAAGGGTCATAGCACCAAACGGGGAAGCCATGTATACTTCGTATGGCTTTATGCCCAGCATTGTTTCTTTCTCTATTGTCAGCTTGTTTCCGTCAACGCCTCTTATTATGGAATCTTCAAGGAAATCAAAGCCGTAATTTTTTCTAAGAATATTATCCAGCATAAAATAGATAGAAAAATTAAACTTTTAAACCAGTTCATGCTAGGCTGTGAACTCAAAATTCCCGAACTGCCAGATATCTTTCTTATCCAGCCTGCTGGCTGGGTTCTCTTTGAAATAGGTTTTCCTGTTCTTCAAAGGAGTCCAGTCACTCGGCTTTGAGACAAACTTTCCCAGGTAGGGCTTGGCTATTTTCAATATGAAATCATGCGGCAGGTCATCTGGCAGGCAAACACCGCGCTTGGGGTTTTCAAGCATCCAGCTTATGGCTGCGATAACGGAAATTGCAACCTGGACTGTCGTGGCGTTCTGGCCAGGAACAAGCTTTCGGGCTTCTTCGATGCTTAAAATGCTGCCGGTCCACCATGATTTGTATTCATGCCCCATGAGCAAGGCTCCTAGTATATCTTCGCCCTTGACAATCTCATCTGACATTATCCTCATCCTTGACTGCATCTCGTAGTTCCTTCCTCGCAGCTCATGCAAAGAGGATATGGTTTCGTGGCAGGGCATGTAAGCATAATGGACAGTTGGCCTGTAGATGGCTTTTCCGTTCTTCCAGAATGTCAATCTGTCTGACAGTCCGAAAGCTTCTCCGTGCCTTATTACCATTCCTACTATTTCCTCATCTGGTATCCATGACCTGACCCATATGTTCATGCCCATCTTTGGAACGAATATCTGGTTTTTAGGACCTATCGGAGGCTTCATAGCCAGTTCCGGAAGTCTCTTTTCATGAGTTCCCCAGCCCATTTCTGCTGTTGTTGTCCCTTCTTCCCTCAAACCTTCAATGGACCATGTGCCAACAAACTCATCAACTTCCT
>CAZBKL010000109.1:0-1651 GCA_964492465.1 uncultured archaeon | reverse complement strand
CCTGATAAGATTTTATATTATCGCGAAGAAAGTTGTACATCTCCTTATTCTGTTTGGGTAATTCGGCAAGAGCCAGTCTTAACATATACCGTACTGGTATGTCGGTAAGTTTCTCCAGATATTCACCTAGTACTCTATTCATATGAAGTACAGCAGATCCATGAATGTATATCTCCTCAATATCATCATTTGACATTTGATCTAACGCTTCCCAGACATCTCCACAATGATATCGTAGTGTTTCACAGAATTCTCTTCTGATGTCATCTCTGGGTTTAACTCTGGAAATAAATTTTTTTATATCTGAAATTTCTATTCTAGCTTTTGAGAAGCGTTCGTCTGCTTTCATATCTTTAGGCGATGCATAATCTGTGCAAAGGAGTCTCAAAGCAGCTCCGATTATATCTGCTTCCCCAACAGAAAAACTGTCCCAATCAATTGTCCTATTACCATCATTTATTTGTGTAGCATGTTCTTTTACCATATAATAGTAACGCTAATCATAATCTTTAAATAGCCTATATGAAATCAAAATAAAGGCGTTTGTTTATATTTAAAAGACTTTCTGAAAATTCTAAGGTATGTACAAAGCAAGAAATCCGCGTACGGGAATCGAGGAGGGTATAGAAATTGCCCCAGAAATTATAGATTACATAAATATCGATTTCTGGGTGGGAAAATAGGAAAAAATGTCATCCTGTATAATCCTGAAGACAAGAATGATAAAGAAGTTTGTCCGATATTAGAAGGGAGGTATAAATAATGTGATTTTTAAAAATCGCTCGCCATTATCTTATACCATGGAATATGTCAAGAACCGGTGGCTGAAAGAGAATTCTGTTGAAAAGCGCGATTACCAGGAAGCAATTGCTGAATCATCATTCAGGGCCAACACATTATGTGTGTTGCCGACTGCAATGGGAAAGACAATAATCTCGCTCCTGCTTGTGACAAAGGCCCTTGACAGGGACATGAACAAGAAAATTATGTTTCTGGCGCCAACACGCCCTCTAGTAGAGCAGCACAAGAACACTTTTGAGAAGTTCCTGAAGCTCGGCTTGAACATTGTGGCAATAACAGGAAAGCTCAAGCCAGAAGAGCGCGAGAAAGCTTACAAATTCAACGACATCATATTCGCAACTCCGCAGTGCATTGCAAATGACCTCAAAAGAAAGCTGATTCATTTTGGCGGGTTTTCGCTTCTGGTAGTTGACGAAGCCCAGCACTCTGTCGGCAATTATGCTTACACTAAGGTAGCAGGAAGCTTCATAGAACAGACCAAGCATGCAGGCCTGGTCATTGGTTTGACAGCTTCGCCAAGCGGCAGATATTCAAAAATATATGAGATAAAGAAAACCCTTTTCATCAAGAATGTTGAAATCCGCAGCGAAAAAGATGATGATGTAAAGGACTTTGTGAAGCCCATAGACATAAACTATGTTGAGATAGAGCTCACGCCAAAGATGGAAACTCTTCGAGTTCTGCTTGAGGAAATGAAAAATGACAAAATCAAGACGCTGATGAGCTGGAAAGTCATATTCTCGCCATATATTTCAAAATCTGAAGTAATAGCTCTTCAGAAAAAGCTCGCTGCCCACAAGACCGGCTTCTCGTTCGCAGCAATTTCAGCCCTGGCAGAGATTATAAAAAT
>CAZBKL010000108.1:0-1699 GCA_964492465.1 uncultured archaeon | reverse complement strand
AAAGCTTAAATATTCCTGAGATTATTGTTAATTCGGTCAACGACCAAGGCGGGCTGGAAACACCGGAACCCATTCCGAACTCCGAAGTTAAGCGGCCCTGCGTTTTGGCGAGTACTGCTCTGCGGGAAAGCCAGCACGTTGTTGACCAATTTTTATTTTTATTAGGTCAACAACATTGGATTGATTTCTAATCAGGATCCTTAATCATGTTTTCGTCTTCCCATTCCTCGAGTTCAGTTTCGCTCAAGGGCTCTTCTTTGCCGATATGCTTTTCAAGCTTGGCTTCGCTATAGGCGGTTCTCAAAACAATTCCATAAACCAAGCCTATCCCTATCCCGGCAAGGTGCGCTATGTGAGCTATGCCGTCTGGCAGGAATATGCCTATCATGTCGTAAAAAACGTAGAATATCGATGCAATTGCCATGGGCGCGCTTATGAAAAATACCCACACCTGCATTTTTGGGCGCAGTACTGCAAGGCATCCAATAATGCCGAAAACAGCCCCGCTTGCGCCGACCATGCTGCTGTAAAATGCCAGTCCTGCTATGCCAGAAGCAATGCCTGCAGCAAGGTAGAGCATTATGAATCGCCTGGAGCCTATGACTGATTCCAAAACCATGCCAAAAAGCACTAGCCCGAACATGTTGTAGAATATATGCGCGTTGCTGGCATGCACAAACATGTAAGTCAGAAGAGACCATGGCTTGTATAATACGGCATTAGAATTCAAAGCCAGCAGGCTCATTATAGCATCTGGATATACAAATTCCAGAACATAAACTGCCACGCAAAGAGCAATTAGTGCGAATGTAACCTTTGTTTTCATGAATATTATTTGCTTTCATGAAATAAAATGCCTACATATGAGCCACAGGCATATATTTTCAAATCTTCTCTTCGTATCAGCTTAAGCATATATTTTTCAGAAGATGTCAAAAATAAGAAAGTCTATTTTCTTCCTGACTTATGGGGTATTATTATCCAGGCTATCAGGTAAAGCAGAACTCCATACCCCCATACCAGCGCAAGCAATATCCAGAACAATCTTATGAAAACAGGGTCTACACCAAGGTATTCTGCAATGCCTCCGCAGACGCCTCCAATAACTTTCTCTTTATTTGACCTGTAAAGGCGCTTGTGTTTCCAGGCATGCCTGCCTTTAACAGACTTTAGCATCATATCTATGGCGAGCACGACATAGCCAACGCAAAGCAGAAGCAGGAATATGCTGTAAAGGTTTTCCTGAACATACAATGCAGCCTGGAAAAGCTCCTGGTTTTCTATGGCAGCCCTTGACGCTATTATAGAGCTCTTTGCCAGCCATGCGGCAACTGCAACGCCAGCTGCAAAGAAAAGCGGCCGCAGGAAGAAATGGAGCTTTGGGAAGTTTTTTACCATGAATGATATGAAAGAGAAAACAAGAAAAACCACGAAAAACAAGCCCATGTTTGCCAGCAGGAAAGCATCTATGCTGGTTATCAGGGATATTTGCAGAAAGCTGTTCACGAACTCAAGTATCCAGACAATTATCACAAAGCCTATTGTCCTTAATATGCTATAAATTATGGGGCCAACTATGCTGAGGCCTTCATACCAGTAATTTATCTTCTTGAAGTGCTTTTCAAACTTCTTGCCAAATCTCTGGCCAACATTTTCCATCTTCCTTTCAAAAGAAGCCCTGTATCTCTTGGCTCTTTTT
>CAZBKL010000107.1:0-1729 GCA_964492465.1 uncultured archaeon | reverse complement strand
ACCCACGCGTATGACGGGAGCAGGAAAGATGGGAGGCTTAAGAGCAGCAGGGAGCATATGGCGACAAATTCTATGTACTTGTCAATTACTGTGTCAAGATAAGCCCCGAAATTATTGGCTCTTTTCGTGGCCCTGGCAACAGCGCCATCTATGATGTCAACGAAGGAAGCTACGACGAAAATCAGCGCACCTGCAAGGACAAAGCCAAAAAATATGGCAAAAAACCCTGAGAGTGCAATTGCGAAAGCGAGCAGTGTCCATTCATTCGGCGAAAGCGGAACTTTTGAGAATATCCTGCCAGCTGCTATGGACAGATGCTTGAAGCTGCCTCTCCTGTCATAAAGAGTCATGTTATATTCACTTTCCCAGCGGGATTGGCTTGTAGTAATAGGTTGAATACTTGCAGTGAGGGCAGCTGGACGGAACCCTCTCTTTTCTGGTAGTCCATACATGGCCGCATTTGGTGTTGGCACATTTTAGCTTCATATTATCACGTGCATAATATTTCTACTACTCTTATTACTACTACTATTATCTTATTCCCACTGCTTAAATAGGTTTTGCTTTGCCTGCAGCCAGACGCTACTCAAAGATAAGTATTTAAAATTTGATTTCAATTAATAATTAGCTGATTTGAAATGGCTATTGCGACAGGGAGGAGCATAAAACAAAGCGATGAAGAGCTTAAAAAGATTCTTGAAGCCAGGAAAGCCCAGATAAAGGTCATGGGTTGCGGCGGAGCTGGGAACAACACAGTAACCAGGCTGATGCAGGTCGGAATTGTGGGCGCAGAAACCATTGCCATCAATACAGATGCGCAAGATTTGCTTTACACTGATGCTGACACGAAGATTCTCATAGGAAAGGAAATCACAGGCGGGCTTGGGGCAGGAGCTGACCCGAAAATAGGGGAGGAGTCTGCAAAGGAGAGCAAGGAAGAAATCAAGAAAACTCTCATGAACACTGACATGCTGTTCCTGACCTGCGGGCTGGGCGGCGGAACAGGAACCGGCTCGGTGCCTGTTGTTGCTGACATTGCCAAGAAAATCGGAGTTCTGACTGTCGGAATTGTAACACTGCCTTTTTCAATGGAAGGCGTGCAGAGAATGAACAATGCGAAAGGCGGCCTGGACAAGCTTCAGGCTGTTGTTGATACACTGATAATCATACCAAATGACAAGCTGCTTGAGATAGTTCCTGATGTTTCTGTTTCAACTGCGTTCAAGGTTGCTGATGAAATTCTTGTTAACGCAGTCAAGGGAATAGCAGAGCTCGTAACCAAGCCTGGACTGGTCAACCTGGATTTTGCTGACATAAGGGCTATTATGAACAACGGCGGCATGGCCATGATAGGAATAGGCGACAGCGACACTGATAATCGTGCGATGGAAGCTGTGGAAAGAGCATTGAATAATCCTCTGCTAGATGTTGAAATCGAGGAGGCTAAAGGCGCGCTCATAAATGTTTCTGGCGGCGCAGATGTTACAATAAAAGAATGCCAGCAGATTGTGGAAGCTGTTTCAACCAGGCTTAATGAAAAAGCAAAAATAATCTGGGGAGCCCAGATAGACAAGGACCTCGGAGACTCAATAAAAGCCATGCTCATAATCACAGGAGTCAAGTCACCTCAGATGTTCGGCAGCGAGAGGAAGCTGCTCAGGGAAAAGAGAAAGGACATCGAGAATACGCTGGGAATTGATTTTGTTTAAAATGCACTTTCTCCAACCCA
>CAZBKL010000106.1:0-1756 GCA_964492465.1 uncultured archaeon | reverse complement strand
CCGAGGTCTATCGTCGGGTTGAGCTGATTCATGACCTTGTTAAGGTGGGGCGCATAGGAAAAGGCGTCGAGCCTTGCGCCATTTGAGTCAGAGTTTCCTGTGTTCACCACAGAATACTGGACTTTGGCGCTGCATGGCATAAATGGAAACTCCTCTTTCTTCAGAATCACGCCAAGCTTAAGCTGCACTCGGCAGATGCAGTCTGCTGGGCAGATGTTGCAGTTTTCGCCTGTTTCACAGACAGAATTTCCGCACACGAAGCCAGATGCATTGCCAGCTGCTGGCACTTGGGAATTTTCTTTTGATATTATGTTTCCTGAGAAGCTCGGCTGCGGAAACATTGAGAGCAGCGTCAGCATTATCACAGAAAATACAGCCACGCCAAATACAGCAAGAGCTTTCTTGTTTCCCATAAGCTTTCTTGCCAAAGAGCTGAGAATTTCTATGAAACCCATATTATTACTTTATCAGAAAAATATTTAATAGGATTATTTTCTAAAACCCAAATAATTAGCGAATTTCTCACCTTTTTCAGTCAAGGAGTAAAGATTGTCGCCGCTCCCTTTTTCGCTTTTTATAAGCTTTCGGGATTTCTTCATCAAATCACCCATCATTATAGTGAGCCTTTTTGCTGGCCGCAATTTGCCTGGTTCTTTAATTTCCGAAGATATTGCTTTGTGCTTGCCGCTCGTGTGTTTTACCAGATATGATAGAATATCTACATAGTAAATCTCATGGCAGGGCCCTTTTTCATATGGTTCGCCCTTTTCAAAACTAGCCAGAAGATTGTCAAGGCATTCAAGGCTTTCTTCCCTGTTCATAAAAAATATGAAAGAACATAATAATTATTAAAGCATATTTTCAGAGAGCTTCTTCTATCTTCTTCACAAATTCATTTATTTTCTGGATGTAGCCGCCTTTCCTTATTTCAAAGGTTTTCATTTCAAGTGCGGCAAGGGGCTTCTTCCTGCAAAGCCTTGCCATTTCATGGAAAGTTATTCCGCCTATGACATCGCAGCTTGAGAAGAAAGCCACGCGCTTAAACTTGTCCTTGTTCTCATACATATAGGAACGCACAGGGCTGCTGACAGTCGCTGACCAGACAGGAGTTCCTATGATCACAACATCATAATTTTTAGGGTTCTTTATGGGTTTCAGTATTCTTGGCATCTCTTTCCAGGCAGCTTCCTTGCCTGAGCGAAGGTAGCCAAGCAAGCCGCTTCTGCTTCCAGGCTCGCGGATCTCCTCAAGGTCGCATTTCAGGACAATTGAAATTGCTTCTGCCAGCCTTTTAATGGTTCCAGTCCTGGAGTAGAACACAATAAGGAATTTCAGCTTTTTATCATGCCTTGCTAGCCTCTTTTTGGCCATTGCCATGAATATTATCAGCCTGAACATATTATATAATTTAGTTATTGACAGAAGTTCGACTATTGGCGTTTAGTTTGCTGCTCAGCACTCAGCCCTTATCTTTACCTTGTAGGCAATTTTCCTGTAAGCTTCTCTCAGGCTGTTCCTAACAGTCCTGAATAACCACTCGGGGTCTGAAAGATAATCCAGAAAAGAGTAGACTCCTTTTGTGGGCTCCAATACCAGCGACTGGGCAAGTATGGTGTCCAGATGCTCTTTATGGGCGTCGACAGTGACTTTCCTCAGCTTGAAGAGAAAAAACACTGAAAGCGCCCTCAGGCAGAAAGAAGTGAAAAATATTATTGGCAGTATGTAATTAAGGGCATTTGGCTCAAGAAAAGCTGCG
>CAZBKL010000105.1:0-1762 GCA_964492465.1 uncultured archaeon | reverse complement strand
AGGCGCATGTTTGTGCCCAAGCCTGTGAGAGTTGACATAGAAAGCGCGCCCAGGACTAAAGCCAGGCTGAGGAACCACCCTGAATCAGAAATGGGCTTCAGGGAAGTTTCTGTTTCCGGCTTTCTTTTCCTGTCCGCTGTAGATTTGGAGCAAATCAAGGAAGGCGAGACAATAAGGCTCAAGGATTTGTACAATATCACAAAGAAAGGCAGCAGACTGGTTTATGCTGGCAACGAGCACCTGAAAGACGCCAGGAAAATCCAGTGGGCTCCTGCTGACAGCATTCGCTGCAAGGTTTATGTTCCCGGAAAGCTCTTCAACGAAAAAGACAATATTAATAAGGAAAGCTTTGTTATAGACGAAGGCTTCTGTGAGCCATCCTGCACAGACCTTGAAGCAGGCGATATAATACAGTTTGAGCGCTATGGATTTGTCAGGATTGACAAGGTTTCTGACGAAGAAATTGTCTGCATTTTCTGCCACAAGTGAAATATTGCTCTTGCAGATAATGAGAAATCTTCTCATATGAATTTATCGTCTGCAGGATAGGAGCGATAAATTATGCGTGTGAGTGGGGTCAACAAGAAGCAAGATTATGTCATCGCCAACTGAACATTTATATATTTCACGCTCTCCGGAAACGCCGATAAATTCAAGTTTTCCCCCGTTTTTTGAGATGGTGGATATATTTTCGCCTTGATATTTCTTACTTGATGCTACCTTTTCTGAATCAGAATTAGCCATTTTTCTCACCTAGATGAAAATTTTAATGCCGAGCATGGTGAGTATCAGTATAACCACGAGAACCATGGCCATTATTATGGCTCCTGAGCCGAAAAGCAGCACAAAAAGCTCGCCGACCCAAGAATTAAACACGCTTATCAGGGGTATCATGAATGCAACGCAAAGCGCTATGACGCCTGCTATTTTTGCGTCTGCAGATACGCCTGTTTTCAGCATTATGGCATATACCAGCGTGAATGTGAGCACAAAAGGCAGCAAAAAGCCATAAAAGCCCGTGGCTGCCAAGCCGCTCACAACAGCCGCGAATAATCCAAGTCCGAAATCCATGAAAATCACTTACTTTAATATTTTTTCAGATTCTTCTCGATTTGCCATATCAACCCAAATCTTTTAAAGTACATTCTTAACACGAAGTAGCAGCTACAGACGAATATGTATTCATCCATTTATTCGAAACAGCTTCTATGGAATATTTTTCCCCAACTTTTTGTTGGGCTAGAGAAGACCTTATCATGGACTCTTCTCTATTTGAGAGCACATAATCTATTCCCTGATATATTGATTCTATATTTCCTGGTTGCACCCCAATTGCCATTCCATTATTAACAAAAAGCTCTCGTGGTGCATCCACATCGCTTATGACAACAGGCGAACCCATTGCCATTGCTTCTATGGCTGCAAGAGAGAATGTTTCGCTATATGAGGGTATGACAACCGCATCAGATGCCTTGTACATAGCTGCCAATTCTTTTCTATCGTTCACATTTTCAGTGAATATTACATAATCTTTCATATCCGGGAGTATTTCATCGGATATTTGATTTGCAAAGTATTGATAAGTTTCATAGGGACCGCAGTAAACCAGCACAGCGTCATGATCATCCGTTATCATTCTAAAAGCTTTTGCCAAATCCAAAACACCTTTTTCAGGCATAAGCCTTCCAACATAAGTTATTATCCTTTCTCCATTTGGAGCATATTACTATCCAGAATTTTCAAAAAAGATAGAGGTAATTTA
>CAZBKL010000104.1:0-1778 GCA_964492465.1 uncultured archaeon | reverse complement strand
AAATAGGATTGATAATCTCAAGCGACTCGACGCGGACAATGGATACTGTAAAAGAGATAAACCAGTTCCATGGAGCGCCTGTTATTGAAGACGAGCTAATAAGGGAGAAAAACATGGGCATATTCATCGGAAAGCCCAGGGCGCTGGTCAAAAAAGCGCGTGAAAGCTGCGGCGCTTCAAAATGCAACTTCAGGCCTGACGGGGGCGAGAACTATCCTGACTTGCGCAGGCGCGCGAACATATTTGCAAAAAAGCTTCTGAATCGCAGGGAGAAACGAATACTCATAGTAACGCATGCTGGAATGATAAGGATGCTACTCTGCGTTCTGCTCGGGATGACTATTAAAGAATCTCTTAAAATATGCCAGAAAAACGCGTCCATTAACATCCTGGAAAGCAAGAAAGGCATATTCAGGGCTTTGAAAATCAATTCAACAGAGCATCTGCTGAAGAAACATTAAGGTGTGAAAATGAAATTTGCAGCATTGTTTTCAGGAGGAAAGGATTCAACATACGCAGCTTTTGCTGCAAGCAAGAAGCATCAGCTTTGCTGCCTGCTAACGCTGAAAAGCGAGAACAAGGAAAGCTACATGTTTCACACAGCCAACATAGAACTAGCAAAGGAGCAGGCGAAGCTGATGAAGATTCCCATAATATTCCAGGAGACCAAAGGCGTTAAAGAAGAGGAGCTGAAAGATATTGAAGAAGCTCTGAAGCAGATAAAGAAAAAATATGGCATAGAAGGAGTTGTGACTGGCGCTGTTGCCAGCAAATACCAGAAGTCGCGGATAGAAGAAATCTGCAAGAAGCTCGGCTTGAAATGCATATCTCCGCTCTGGCACAAAGCGCCTGAAAAGACTTTAAGGAAAATCATTGCAGCTGGATTTAATATTGTCGTGACAGCAGTGGCTGCAGAAGGGCTGGGAAAGGAATGGCTTGGCAGAAAAATCAGTGATGAGGCTGTTGACGAACTTATACTGCTGAGCAGGAGATTTGGAATACATATAATGGGCGAAGGCGGCGAGTTCGAAACCCTGGTCACAGGCTGCCCGATGTTCAGCAAGAAGATAGTGATTGAAAAATCTGAAAAGCTCTGGGAACCTGGAACGCGCAGCGGAGAGCTGATAATAAAGAAAATAAAGCTATGCGACAAGTTAATTATATGATATTATTGAGTTGGTATTGATGATGAATCCGGAAAAAATAAGAAAGGATTTTCCCCTCCTGGAAAAAAGGAAGATAATTTACTTTGACAACGCATGCACAACGCTTAAGCCGCATGCGGTCATTGAGGCTGTGACAAGATACTATTCTGAATATTCAGGATGTGCTGGCAGGTCTATGCACAAGCTGGGAAAGGAAGCTGAAAATGCTTTTGAAAGCTCCAGAAAGCGCATAGCTGAATTCGTGTGCGCAAAAGAGCATGAAATAGTTTTCACGAAGAACACATCAGAAGCGCTTAACCTGGTATGCAGGAGCATTGAACTCAATAAATGCAGGGTGCTGACCACAGTCATGGAGCACCATTCTGTTCTCCTGCCGCTGCAGCAGCTGGCAAATGAGGGGAAAATAACACTGGATTATGCCATGGGAAATGAGCAGGGTGAAATAAGCGAGAAGGAGATTGCAGAGAAGATGACTCCTGAAACCAGGGCTGTGTTCATTCATCACACGAGCAATGTAACAGGAACGGGCCCGAAACTGAAGGAAATAATAAAAATTGCCCATGACAATAATGCCCTTGCGGTAATAGATGCTGCACAGGGAGCTCCGCACTC
>CAZBKL010000103.1:0-1825 GCA_964492465.1 uncultured archaeon | reverse complement strand
GAGGCGACCGCAAGTTTCGAGACCGCTGCAGGGCAAAAATAATGATACACAAGAGCGACAGCAAAGCCCTTGAAACCGGAAAGGGAACAATAGCAGAGCTTTTTAACGAGGTTCCGAAAACAACAACAATTGACAAGGCGCTTAAAGGAGGCGAGAAGATTCAAACCAAGAATTTCTCTTGGGAAGTGATACTAACACCAGGCCACACACCAGGCAGCATATGCCTGTATGAGCCGAATAAAAAGATTCTGATATCAGGAGACACGCTTTTTGCAGACGGCATAGGCAGGACAGACCTTCCTGGCGGAAGCCAGAAGGCACTGAAAGATTCTTTGAAGAAGCTTTCTCAGATGAAAATAGATTATCTCTTCCCGGGGCACGGCATGCCAATGATGTCAGGGGTTGACTTCTACATAAAACAGACGCTAACAAGGCTGAAATAGCATATGAACATGTAATTTTGACATCCGTACTTCGTACTGCGGCATTTCTGATATTACAAATTCAGATGAGCCTGATGCTTGCGATGCCATTCCGCTTTCCACGACCCTTTAAAAATTTATTTATTCTTCTGAAATAATGAATATTACTGATTTAACATGGAGAAGAAAAAACACAGGTTTTACTGGGAAGAGCCTCAGGAAAGCGAGATGGCTGACAAAAAAGCCACAAGAGCTGTCAGGCAGCCAGTTATTGCAAAGGCATTGCCTGCTTTGCAGAGGAAGCCTTTTGGCTTCAGCTTTACTATTAATTTCCCAAAGATGCCTGTTTCCAGAAGCGACATCTCCGTAAGAGAGAGTGCTGACAGCATTGTTGCCACAGCCATGCTTCCGGGCTTTGCAAAAGAAGACATCAAAATTGAGATAAAACCGAGTTATATTAAAATCAGGGCTGAGAAAAGGAAGTCTGTCAGCAAAAAATCAGAAAGCTCTGCCTTTTCCGTGGCAAGCATGTCAGTCATAGAGAAATCAGCTTCTTTTCCTGCAGCAGTGGAGCCAAAGAGCGCTAAAATAGACTTTTCAAACGGAATCCTTGCAGTCACAATTGCGAAAGCTAAGAAGAAATTCAGGCTGTTCAGGTAGAGCCAGTAGCACAGGATGGGCAGCACAGGATTTTGAAACAAGCGCGCCTGCCAGCTGTTTTCATTTACCCCCTTTTTTCAGAACCCCGCTGTCTCTTATCATGCTTTTGAGGTACCAGTGAAAGTTTTTGCTTATTTTGCCGGTTATCATGAAATCCCTGTGCGTCTTGTCCAGCTTTATTTTGAATTTCTTGCTGGCAGGTCTTGCCAGAAAAGCCACGTCTATTGTATGGTATCTTCGTGGCTCAAATGAATTTTTTCTGAACATTGTCTGGTAGACCCCTATCATTTTCTCTATCTTGATGTCTATGCCTGTCTCTTCCTTAGCCCTTCTAATAACAGCCTTTTCAAGGGTCTCGCCAAACATTACCCTGCCACCGCTCGTGAACCACTGGTCTTTGATCGGCTCCTCGTTTCTCTTGAACAATATGAATTTCGGGCCAATATGAATCAGCGCATCAACGCATGGAACAGGGAATTTGCTTATGATTTTTTTGTATTCTTTCTCAGGAATTTTTTTCATACTATTGATTTTTCTAATTCTGGATTTAAAGCTTTTATTCTAATAATTTAACATGATTATGGTGCTGAAATGACAACCGCTTTAATAACAGGAGTCACTGGCCAGGACGGAGCCTACCTGGCGGATTTCCTTTTGAAAAAAGGATATACAGTCTATGGAACATACAGGAGGCTGAGCACTCCGAATTTCTGGAGGTTGCAGCATCTTGGAATATTTGAAAA
>CAZBKL010000102.1:0-1895 GCA_964492465.1 uncultured archaeon | reverse complement strand
AGCTCCAAAGGCTAATGCATTGGTTATATGATAATCCTGCACAATGCCGCCGTCAGCGCATACTGGAATATATATTCCTGTTTCTGAGAAATATTTGTTTCTGGCCCTGACCACATTCTGTATTGCAGTTGCCTGGCCCATTCCTATGCCTTTTTGCTCGCGCGTTATGCAGATTGAGCCTCCGCCAATGCCGACCTTGACAAAGTCAGCGCCTGCCTCAACAAGATAATTGAAAGCTTCTTCTGTCACTATGTTACCTCCACCGACAATTGCATTTGGATGCCTTTCTTTAAGCTCAAATATCGCCTTTTTCTGGTATATAGAGTGCCCGTCAGAAGAGTCGCAGCAAAGGACATCTGCCCCTGCGCTTATGAGAGCTTCTGAGCGCTTAGTATAATCCCGAGTGTTGATGCCTGCGCCAACGCACAGCCTCATGTTATGGTCAATTAGCTGAAGGGGAAATTCCTTGTTTGCCTCATAATCTTTCCTGAAAACTAAATATACCAATCGCCCCTCTTCATCAATCACAGGCAGGCATCCTTTCTTGTTGTTTCGCAGCAGCTTTGCCGCATCATCCAGAGAAATGCCCTCTTTGCCAATAACCAGCTCCCTTATAGGTGTCATGAAATCGCTTACCCTGGAATGCACCTCATCAATGCCAATCCAGTAGTCCTTGTCTGTAAGAATTCCGAGCAGCTTGCCAGAGCGCTGGCCGTTGTCAGTTACAGCTATTGTTGAGTGTCCTGTTTTTTTGGTCAAAGCTATTGCATCCCCAAGTGTTGCATCCTGACGGAGATTTGTATCGCTTTCCACAAATCCTGCCTTGTAAGACTTCACTTTCCTGACCATTTCTGCCTGCTGCTCAATTGGCTGGGATTGATAGATGAAGGACAAACCGCCCTGCAATGCCAGGCTTATTGCGAGATTGTTGTCAGATATGGCCTGCATTATGGCGCTTGTCATGGGAATGTTCAGATAGAATCTTGATTTTTTATTCTTGCTGAACTTTGCTAGCGGAGTCCTGAGAGATATCCTGTCAATGCCACAAGCCTCGGTAGTTTCGCCAGGATGAAGAAGATACTCGTAGAGAGTCCGGGAAGGCTCCTCAATGATTTTTTCTACCATGATTAAATTGAAAAACTAGGCTTATAAAATTATGCTCCGTCTGGGATTTGAACCCAGGTATCAACCGTTCTCCGAACTAAAGGAAGCTGACGCCTCCTTTGTAAGCCCGCGGGCTACTTTTTGATCGAACTTTTTATTAAAAAAGTTCGTGAGAGGGTTGCATCCTTGACCGGACTAGACTAACGGAGCAGCCTGAATTAAATTAAGATGGATTAAAAATATATAAAAAGAAGAAAAAAGCCCGGAACGCAGTTTTTCTAAGCTTTAAATATATAAGTGTATACTTATATGTTCTATGAACCTTGCAATTATCAAAGCCGTGTCAGACGAGGCAAGGCTTAAAATACTTGAAAAAATAAGCAAAGGCGAAATATGCGCCTGCCAGCTTCCGTGCTGCGCCTGCATATCCCAGCCAGCTGCTTCCCAGCACCTGAAAATGCTTTTAAAGGCTGGTCTTGTCAGCATCAGAAAAGACGGCAAACATCGGCTTTATTCCATGACCAAAAAAGGTTCGCAGATAGTGAAAGATATCTCAAAGTGGTGATTTCATGCTTCAAGAATCAATAGACTGGCTGCTATATTCTGCTGCTAGGCTGGACAAATCCTTGCCAGTAGCCCAGGCGCTCAATTTTTTCATATATGATTCTGTTAAAATAATCCTTCTGCTTTTTGCCATGATAACTTTCATAGGCTTCCTCAGGACATACATCTCCTCGAGCCAGATGAAAAAGCTTGTTGGCAAAAAAAGCGGAATCATGGGAAACCTTGCA
>CAZBKL010000101.1:0-1912 GCA_964492465.1 uncultured archaeon | reverse complement strand
TTTCCAGCCTGGCGCCAAAACTGCTGATTCCATGGCCTGCAAACAAAGCGAGCAATACAGAAGCATAAACATACCACCTGTCTGTTTCTATAATATGAAAAGGAAAAGAAATCAGAAGCAGCAGGCAGGCAAAAGCCAGAGCAAGATTTTTCTTATAAGACAACGCAATTCCAAAGATTCCAAACAAGATGAGCAGAGGGCTGAGTGAAACAAGAAAGTCTCCTATATATGGCATGAAAAATATGTCCTTGCCAAGCCCTGCTGGTATTGCTTTTGTGAAGTAAATTTCAGAGAAAGACGGGCTGATATAAATGCTTGCTATTGCCAATGAAAAAACCAGCATGGAAGCTGAAGCAAGCATCGCGACTTTCCGGCTGTTTTTCTTACCTTTTCCTGAAAAATAAGCAGACAGCAAAGCGAGAGCAGCAAGCACAGCAGCGTCTGCTGGCGAAAAAACAGCTAGAACCACGCAGACAGCAGCAAAGTGTCTGGTTTTTCCGCTGCCATTCAGCCACAAACCAAAAATCAGAAGCGGAAGAGCGAAATTAAGGTTCTTGCCGCGCGAGCCATAAACGACCAGCGCTGCTGAAAAAGCCATGAAAAGCGCAGAATAAATTCCTGGCTTTTTGCCAAACAACTGGGAAGCAAGCAGGAAGATAGCAATAACAGCAAGGGCCGAGAACAATGATGAAAGCAGGATTGTTGAAAATTCAGCGTTAATCCCCGAAACCAGGCTGAATAATGCTATCAGCAGCTGGGTTCCTGGCGGATAAAGCAGGAAGTTGCTGAAGTTCCCTGACTTGTAGAACTCTGCAATTCTCATGTGATAATAGCCGTCCAAGCCGACTATGTGGTCTGTTGACAGCGGCTGGTACAAGCGCAGCGCAAGGGCTGAGAGAAAAATCAGAGCAACAATTATGAAAACGCTTAATGGGGATTCATTTTTGCCTCTTTTCATAAATAACTATTGCAGTTCATGGTAAAAAATCTTAATCTCCGTAAGTCTTCTCATATTCAGGGTCGCTCTTCAGCTTCCTGGCATCGCGCCTGTACAAATCGCTTTCCAGGCTTCTCCCGGTTTTTGCTTCCCACTCCTCCAGTGAGAAAGAATATTTTTTCTGTATGGCATCCCTGTAAACCTCGGGAATCACGTTAAATGCGCAGAATGGTATTATGCGGTTGTCAGGCGTGGCGTAATGAATCACACAACGCTTTACCCGGTCAATATCATAATTATACTTGTCCTGGAAATGCATCATTCCCACAAAGAGCGCGTTGTGGTGGAACTCGTCAAGCACAGAATAATCGCCCCTTTTTTTCACTATCTGGACAAGCAGGTTTGCCAAATCAAGGTTTTTCGGTTCTTTCTCGCTGTCTATAAATCCCCCTATTTTCCTCGCTAACTTTGCTATTTCAATGAGCTTTGCAGCAGGCTTTATCATAGAATTTTCTATCTCGTCAGCAGCTTCCTGGACAGCTTTCATGA
The DNA here is from genome assembly GCA_964492465.1 of uncultured archaeon. Taxonomy (GTDB): domain Archaea; phylum Aenigmatarchaeota; class Aenigmatarchaeia; order GW2011-AR5; family JAHLMP01; genus CAZBKL01. Next base: position 426 of record CAZBKL010000101.1, on the reverse strand, counting down.
ATTCCTCCACATTTACGAACCTTGTTATGGGTATAAGCTTCGAATTTCCGTTGTCAACTTCCTTGAAAATATATGTAGCAGCTCCGCAGAAAGGCAGGCATGTGAATTCATACTGTGGCTTGTCTTTGACAGCCTCGACAAAATGCGTTATCGGAACAACTGTTGGCACAGGATAAAAATCATCCTCAGATATCTCCCCTCCTGTCTGCTCCTGCAGTTTATGTATCACATCAGGTATGGTTATCCTGTGGCTTTCGCGCTCCTTGCTTGGCATTCTTCCCACAAGCGAAACAGGCTGGAAATTTATTCCTCTCACCACATCTATGTTTCTGAAGCCGAATTCAAGAATTTTGCCAAGCTCATGGTCGTTGACGCCGTTTATGACAGTTGGCACAAGAACGATTCCGATGTTAGCTTCACGGCAGT
>CAZBKL010000100.1:0-2081 GCA_964492465.1 uncultured archaeon | reverse complement strand
GGATCCAGATTTTTTCTGAGAACCCCCAGGAAGCTTATGAGAATATCATACTTGCTGTACGGCTGGCAGAGTATGTTAACCTTCCTGCAATGGTCATGCAGGACGGTTATGTCACATCCCATTGCCTGGAGAATGTGCGCATATACAAAGATGACATTATCAGCAAATTCCTTGGCGAAAGAAAGCCTGTCAATCCTTTACTGGACCTGAAGAACCCTGTTACCATAGGCCCCATACAGCTTACAGATTATTATTTTGAGACCAAGATCCAGCAGTTCCGCGCAATGGAATCTGCTCGCAAAGCTTATTTGCAAGCTGGTAATGAGCTTTCAAAAATAACTGGAAGCGATTACGGATATTTTGAAGAGTATCAGCTGAAAGATGCAAAAGCAGTTATCGTGGCTTCAAGCTCCACTGCAGGAACAGCTAAAGCTATGGCTGAAAAGCTCAGGAAAAACAACAAGAAAGTCGGCGTCCTGAAAATAAAGCTTTACAGGCCTTTCCCAGGAGAGCAGATTGCTTCAGCATTGAAAGGAAAGACAGTTGCTGTGCTTGACAGGAGCTTGGCTCATGGAGCCATGCCTCCTTTGTTTGCAGATGTGAAGAATGCTGTGTGCGATTCAGCAAAAATAAGTTCATATGTGTTCGGCTTGGGCGGCAGGGACATCTTCGAGAAGGACATTGAAAATGTTTTTGAAGAGCTTCTTAAAGGAAAAACGAGTGAAGAAACAAAGTTTATCGGTGTAAGGGAATAATTATACTTATAAGCATCATATTTGAATTATTATTATGTTTGACACATCCGTTCTAGTAACAGCGGTTATAGCTTTAATCTTGGGCATGGTTTTGTATTTTGGCGTGTGTGTTAGCAAGACAAATTTTTGGAAAAACACCAAATATGATCTTTACGTTCATGGAGCAATTTTTTCTGCTTGTTATGTCATTCTACCGCTTGCGGTGTTACTGACAAGTTTCGATTTTTTAAATGTTAACCTGACATGCTCGCTTGGTTGTCCCGCTTTTTGTATAGTAGTTCAAGGTTTCCTGATATTAGTTCAACTTGCTTTGGTCTTGAGGCTAAGTCAGTGGTTTAAAAACGAGACTGAGAAATTTTCAAAAGAAGGACCAGATTATAACCCTCCGGCAATAGGGTTTCAATTTTTATTGTCAATTATATCCGGTCAGAACAGCAGTCACGAGGTCGGAACTTCTATAAATAAATTGAGCAAGTTTTTATCATTCTTTGTTCCATCCATTCTTGCAATTTTTATTAGCCTAACCATCTTTTTTGTAAATATTCAAAATATTGGAAGTGGTTTTAGGCTAATTTTTGGGTTAATTACAATTTCATCTACACTGACTTTCATCTCATTGACGTACATTGCACTAATAAAAGGGTTTTATGAGATAGAATTCAATAAAAAATATAAAATTTATTATAAAGGCTACTCCAAAGATGGAAAAGAAAAGGAGAAGGAGGAAACTGGTATGATAAGGGGCTTCGATGATAATTTCTTTGTCATCCAATGCGGTGTTGATAAAACCGTTAATGGTGACCAATTAATTCAATCAGTTATAAGGAAAGATAGAATTATAAAGATTGATGAGATACTGAAAAAAAGGAAATAAATAAACAGCCCTAGCCCCCATAAGCTGCTGTCGGGCTGCCTCCTGCGTGCCAGGACTGGCGCGGGCGGATTCTGACTTTATACAGGCGCTCTGAATTGTCGTCAAGTATTATTGCCACGCCCATTATTCTCGGCAGCTCGTCTATGTAGTTCATTATCTTTGCCAGGACATAGGTTTGCATTATTGCCTGCAGTGAATCTATATCACCTTTTGATGTCAGCCTGTGCGATATTATCAAATCACATTGCGAGAGCGCATCAGAGTGAAGCTTGTATGGCTGCTGGCTCGCGAGAACTAATGAAATTCCTGGCTGCCTGCCTTCTTTAACTATTCTCATAAGCGATTCAGAAGCAGCAGTTGAGCTGTCGTTCGGGATAAAATTATGCGCTTCGTCTATCATGAGCCAGCACATTGGAACTTTTCTTATAGATTCTCCTTCTATCAGGTTCATC
>CAZBKL010000099.1:0-2200 GCA_964492465.1 uncultured archaeon | reverse complement strand
TTACTGGTACATGCTGTATCTTATAACAGGGTTTGTTTTTCTTAAGATACTTGTTGGCATGATAACATCTTTTGGCAAATCAAGAAAAAGGGAAACGCTGAAAGCCCATATGCCGCTTATAGCAAATTTTGCGCTCTTCCTTTTGGTATTTTTCGCAATAACACTGCCTGTTTACAGCTTTGATCCTTTCTCGTTCATAGGCGCCACAAACCTTAAGGCAGAAACAGGCAAGTACCCTAATGTTTTTGTTTCTGTCCAGGAGATGATGGCTGGCGGAGACATAAAAGAAACCATCCAGAGGGCAGGGACAACTTTCTTTTTTCTCACTTTCGTGATGTGCCTGCCATACCTTTTGATAACATATTTAAAGAGCAGGAAGCATCTGGATACAGCTCTGCTTATTTTGATATGGTCATGCGGAGCGCTTTTTGCAGCAGTTTTTGCAGTGCGTTTTGGAATATTGCTTGCCATACCCATAAGCCTTGGCTCTGCCATAGTGCTGGCAAAGCTCTGGCGCGTGGCTCTTGGCGAAGACAAAGAAATTTTTGAGTGATTTTCATGAACAAGACAATAAAAACAGTATTGCTCGTGTTTGCTGTCATTATTACAGCATATATCATATACTACCCGCTGAAAGACAGCAATGACATAGCCCTTTATTCAGGCCCTGTTTTGAATGACAACTGGTTTTCAGCTCTTAATTGGATAAAAATCAACACTCCTGAATGTTCTATAATTGCCACCTATTGGGACCCCGGACATTTTATAACAGGAATTGCAGAGAGGCCTGTTGTTTTTGACGGCGCAACGCAAAACTCAATGAGAACCCTGACAATTGAAGGCAGCCTTTCAGATGATGAAATCAAGGCAATAGCTGCAATCCCGAATTATGAATTCAGGCGTTTTGAGAAAGACGGAAAAAATTACACAAACATAACCACAGCCAGGATTCAGGACATAGGCATGTCATTACTGACTTCAAACGAGAGCCAGGCTTTGCAGATATTGAGGAAATACCAGTATCCTACACCAAAGGGAGCCATACCTGAATGCTCTAATTTTTCTGTTTATTACATAGCAAGCGGAGACCTGATAGGCAAGAGCCAGTGGTGGACATATTTTGGCTCATGGTCTCCCGCAACCCACACAGGAACAAAATATTACTACATACCAATCGGGCTTGGCCAGAGAAAGCCCATGCTATCAGACAACGCAACTGCTTACGTTTATCCTATTTCAACAAGCGAGCAGTTTGTGATATATGAAAAGAACTCATCTCTGAATGCTTTCTACCAACAAGGCAGCAATGTGCTGAGGGTGGAGAAGATGTTCTACTTTTCAGACCAGTACGGCATTATGATGTCAAATCCTGACGCAGAGCTGAAAGGAATGGTGTGGCTTTCCCCGGACAAGGGAACCATAATATTCGTGCCAACAGAGCTGGAAAATTCGATGTTCACAAAAATGTTCCTGTTCAACGGGCAGGGCCTTGAAAAATACAAGATGATAGGAAACTTTGGAGGAGAAATCAAGATATTTGAGGTCAATATGAGCATATGATTTTTCCTAATGATTTTGCTTGTTGTTCGCCCGGCTTAATATTTTTTCAGCGTTTTCATAATCCTTTTGTGTATTTATGGAAACCCAGCAGCCAGGGGGCATTATAAGGCTGTAAACCTTGCCTTTTGCAGCGAGGCCAGGAAGAATATCCCTCTCCATCACATGATCCAAGACGACTTTCGAGATGGCTTCTATTTTTTCATCTATTATATTATAGACATCTGGCTCAATCATATAAACGCCTGTTGAAGTGACTTCAGGTATGAAGGGCTTTTCCTCGAAGCTTATCACATTTCCATCCTTATCTATCTTTGCCACACCATACGGGTATTCTGTGCCTGTTACAAATACAACAGTGGCTTTGGACTCAAACATCTCAATTCCGTATGTGTGCTGCATCAGAAGCCTTATAGGAAACTTTGAATCAAGTATTATATCATCAGGAAAGCATACCAATGATCTCTTGCTCCTGTCTATTTTTTTGCTATCCAGAGCCAGCTTGAATGCCATATCCCTGCCTACACCTGTTTCAGGCTCTATAGAATAACGCACTTTAACGCCATATTTGGAGCCATCACCAACATGCTTTTCTATTTTGTCATGAAGGAATCCCAGGAGCAGAACAAACTCAGTGAAGCCG
>CAZBKL010000098.1:0-2223 GCA_964492465.1 uncultured archaeon | reverse complement strand
GAAGAGCGCAAGCTCCTGACCAAGGACATCACTGACGAGATAAAGAGATGGGAGAGGACTAAGCTGTTTTACTGATGTTTAACATATCGTCCGAAAATTTCCTTTCCAGAAACCTATTGTGTTTTTTGACCCAATTCTATTATCGATTAAAACTGCCCTTATTTCATCAATCTGCGTTTTTCCTTCAATAAGATACACACCAACTGAACAGGATCCTTCTGGCAGCTTATCTTTTGGGCCCAATATATTAAGGTCTCGTGATATTTCGCCTGAGCCAAGCCCCAAAACAATTATGCGCTCTTTTTTATCGACATAGATTATTGCGTTTTCCACATCAGATATGTATTCCCCTGCTTCAAGAGTTTTAGGCACGCAATTATGAAGCATCTCCTTAAAGTGCCTGCTTCTATACCACTCAAAGCCGAACGAATCGCAATTACCTCCTGAATCCGGGCAGCAGAATAAATATGTCTCTTTCTTTGCCATTTCAACCACAGCTTTTGCAGCCTTCAAGCTGGATGGAAATGCCATATTGTTGCAGGTATTCTAGAGTTCCTCTTATTATTTTTGTTTCCATAGTGCTTCCTAAATCTGTTGCGTAGACTTTTACGGCAGGGTCAAACTTCTCAGGATGGCTCAAGGCATTCTGTGTTTTTGTGTCAAAATATTCATCAAGCTTTTTATTTTGCTTGAAAATATTTACCGGCGTTCCAAAATAAGAAAATCGGATAACTAAATCGTCTTTTTCGAAGTTTTTAACATATGGGTTTTTTTTCAAATATGCAATTAATAGGGGAAAATTTTCTTTGTTCGTTGAAAGATCATATCCTACGCTTGTGCCGTAATCCCAAAGTTCGAAAGTTCTTGCATAAATCTCCAGTGACTTGAGCTCATTGGAGAGATTTTTTCGGCTTATAGTAACCTTCATACATTAACCCCAAAGTGAGTCTCACCGCCCTTTAGGGTGGTGCGTCCCTTTCGCCTCAGCCGCCTATGCAGCCCATAGTCAAAAATGGGTATTGAGGCGAAAGTAATAACAAAATAAATGCTTAAAAATGCAGGTTCTTCAGGGAAAAATTGAGCAACTTATGCTAAGAATTTCAGGGGTAAATTCACATGCCGCCTATCAGCCTGTCGGTCTTGTTCCATATTGCCGGTAGGACTGCTCCGCATCTGCTGCAGTATTTCATACTGCCCAGCGCGATTGAAAACTTCTGGCAGCCGCACTCAAAGCACTTCATAACAATAAATTTCTTCCGCACGCTTTATATATTTTTCTCAGTTTCATTGCAAAATATTGGAATGTGCAATAAGCCAAGACATACAAAAGAAAATATTGTATGGAAATGTATTATTGCTTGTCAGTGAATATGCTTTTTCGAGTGTCAAGCAAGAGTCATGGTAAACAGCTGGGCTATTGGATCATACCAAACACCAAGGCCTTGACATCTATATTTTTTACGAAGCCACTCTTATCCTAATGAACCTTGATCCACCGCTGGCTCTTTCAATTATTTAAATGATGATGCAATTTATAATAATTAGGTGTAAAAAATGCACGCAGCAGTAAAGATGATTATAGGGCTTCTGATAGCAGTTGCCGGAATATACTGGTATGCAGCTGACGCTCTTGGGCTGCCAGGCTTCGCGGTCCTAGGAACCTATTCGCTATCAGCCCTGAAAACCGTGTTCTTCGGAGTGTTCGGCGTATTCTTAATCCTCCTTGGGCTTCTCATAGCCTGGATAGAATACGAGGACATGAAGTGGGAGAAAGAGGAGAAAGCCGGTAAGAAGTGAGTTTTCTTTGATTTTTTTAATTTTAATATTTTACAGTAAATTACCAATTTTTCTGAAAAATATAATCTGTGACTATTTAAAGGTTGTTTCAAATTTTTGTTTATGTTTATGAAAAAAACAAGCTTAAGGGAAGTCAACTGCGAGCCTTATAGGCCGGTGGTGGAACACCCCCATGTTGCGAGGCTTGGAGATGTCCCGCAATTAAGCTTCGTGTATCATGTTTATTTGGGTGCAAAGCATAGCAGGATTGACCATACAGTATTTGTCCTTCATTTCACGCGCGAAATAACAAATCACCTGGTTGAATATGGTTGTATAGATAAGACCGACAAGAGGAATCTGGAATGTGCATCCGTTCTGCACGATACTGGACATGCACCAGAATCACACGCTTTCGAATTCGTGGCCCAGGATTTGATGAGAGGA
>CAZBKL010000097.1:0-2230 GCA_964492465.1 uncultured archaeon | reverse complement strand
GAGGAAGGCGACATTCGCATGATCCGGGCTGACGCAGATTTTCGTATTATTCTTTTGTCCATTTCAGCACCAGCCCAAATTTCACAATCAGAAAAATAAAAAACAATCCTCGGGATATTTACATATCCCGAGGATTTCAAATTTTCGTGAAAATGATAAAAATTCAAAATCCCGCAGGTGAGAGTTGAACTCACAACCTTCCGGTTCCTGCGAACTTGCTGAACTGCCAATGCGCTTCTGAGAAGAGCACTGTGCTACAGCCGGACGCTCCACCATTGAGCTACCGCGGGATTCAAAATAGTAAGTTATTGTTGCTTTAATAATTTAAATTTCAGCTACCTTATAACCGGAGAATTAGACGTTTTCGCATGAATCTTGTCATTTTTCTTGTACAATATCTTGGCTCTGGGCATTTTTATGTCGCCCACCACGCCTATTACAGGCATTATTGCGTAGCTAAAGACCCTTTCTTCATCCAGGTTCAGCTTCCTTATCCTCCAGACTATTTCAGAGCCGTCTTCTGTCCTTTTCTTTACAGGCTTAAGGCCGACAAACGATTTCACGTGGAAAATCAGCGGAACAGTATCCTTTAATATAACCGCATCTATTTCGTGACCTGTGCGGTTCTTGACCTCTAGCTTCACAACGATTTCATTCTCGCTCTTTTTGATTATATCTTTTCTTATGTCAACTATGCGCACGCGATAGAGAACAAACCAGGATGCAGCTGCTACAACAAACAAAATCATGTACAGGGGAATGTAGTTTATCTGGTAAATTATAGTTGCTGCTTCACCAGGGCTGATGCTGCTAATTGTCCAGAAAACTTCGTTTCCGCGGTAAAGGGCATACGGGCCCAATACCTCGTGGAAGAATTTAGAATCAAAATTGCTTATGGTCCTGTTCACAACGACATTGAAAGCATCATCGTTGCCGTAATTAATTGCCCTTATTGTTATGCTCTTTGCAAATATGCCATTTTCTTCACGCTCTTCCTCATAAACCAAAGGAATTGCCATGACATCAAATTTCTGGTTTTTCTGGCTGAAGAGCTCGCCTTTATAAAAAACCCTTGCCTCTACGGTATATTCGCCATATTCTGCAAGAGGGTCGAGCTCAACTATCTTCTCGACATATGTTGTTTCCAGCGGATCCACAGCCCTCAGGGTTTCGTTGAATCTTGCGATTTCTCTGCTGGGTGACTTCACAAGGAAATAAACATCAACATTCTGCATGGGAACAGCGCCTGAATTTTTAAGCGCTATCTTAATGTCAACATATCCCATGGGTTCAAGGTTCCCTGAAACATAAATTTCCTCTATTCCTGTGTATATTTTTTTAAGGATTGTGACAAAAATAGATTTTTCCTGCCTTTCGTCCGTTGCTTCGGACTGCACCTCTACATTAATCTGGTATGTGCCTGTTCCTGTGTAATAGAAAGGCGAAACATAGAGCTTGAAGGATTTTTGCTTTCCAGCAGCCACTTTTCCAATATCCTCAATAGTCATCCAAGGATAAAGCCCGTTCATATGAATGAAGAACCTGTCTTCCCTTTCACTATATACTGTGAAATCAAAGGCATATGTCTCCCCAGCGTTCACTGTGGCTTCTGTTGAGTCTGCTGTTAGCGTGAAGGCAAAAGCAGGCGAAGCAATAAGTACTATAACAACCAACGCCAAGAGCAGAAGCCTTTTCATTTGCACACCGGGAAGATTCAACTGAACTCTACAATATATTTCTTTAATAATCTAAATATTGTCTCAGCCCTATTTATATATTTAGCAGCCAAAGTAATAACATTTCATTTTCGTTTCGTAACAATCACCGAAGCGAAAATGGAGCACACCGCCGCTTGGCGGCAGGACCAACTATGCGGAGGTAGCCAAGCCTGGTCCACGGCGCTAGGTTGAGGTCGTTACCTGGGTGCGAAAGCAACCCAGTTTCCGTCAACTGCCTAGTCTCTTAGTGAGCGCGCGAGTTCAAAGCGACCTTTTCTTTCTCAGAAAGAAAAGTCCGCCCCGAAAAGAAACATATAAACGACGATATATCGTTTATACGGGAAAGATGATCGGGGAAGAAGAAAACCCGTGTGGGGTTTTCTTTGTCCTGTGAAAGTCTCGTCCTCCGCATTTTATTATATTTTTATTGGGGAAAAATATGGAATTGGAATTCTGCAAAACATGCAAAAAATGCTGCTCAGCAGGGGGATTTAGCAGGGTCGTTCTTTCAG
>CAZBKL010000096.1:0-2233 GCA_964492465.1 uncultured archaeon | reverse complement strand
GGGAAACCTTGCAGCATCCATATTCGGGGCTATAACTCCATTTTGCTCTTGCTCGTCCATACCAATGTTCATGGGATTCCTGAAATCAGGGGTGCCTGTTGGCGTGACATTCTCTTTCCTGATAACATCGCCTATAATAAACGAATATCTGGTGGTGCTGATGCTCGGCTTCTTTGGATGGAAGATAACAGCAGCTTATGTGCTCTCAGGGATAATAATCGGAACGCTCTGCGGCATAGTCCTTGGCAGGGTGGGTGCTGAAAAGGATATTAGAAAAGAGTTCAAGGCATGCAGAACCAGCAGCAGGGAAGTAAAATACAAAAGCCTGAAGCAAAGGATTAAATTTGGCATTGATGAAGCGGTTTCAATAATTCAAAGGCTTTGGCTCTGGATACTGGTTGGTGTGGGAGTAGGAGCCGTTATTCATAATTTTATACCACAGCAGGCAATAGAATCAGCAGTGGGCGCCACGAGCATTTTTGCTGTACCATTGGTTGTTCTAATAGGAGTTCCAATGTACGGAAGCTGCGCAGCCATTGTGCCCATAGCAGTAGCATTATTCCAAAAGGGCGTACCGATTGGAACTGCGCTTGCTTTTATGATGGCAGTTTCTGCATTGAGCTTGCCAGAAGCAGTTATATTGAAAAGGGTCATGAAAAACAGGCTGCTTTTGCTGTTTTTCGGAATCGTTACCCTGGGAATTATAATTACTGGCTATGTTTTCAATTTCCTGCAGGGTTTTTTGGTTTGACAACTCCTATAACATAAAAACCGCGTTAAAAACGCCTAAAAAGCTATTTAAAAGCGTGAATCAAATAGAAGTTAGAAAAAAGGTTAACATTTCACACCTTGATGAAATAATGTAATTTATTAAGGTATGAAAACTCTCGAAATGCCAAGCATTTCGGATTGTTTTAACCTTATCAGGTGTAAAACATGGGAGAACTTCTTGTAGTAAGGTCAAAGGTAAAAGGAGTAGCAAAGAAAAAGAAAATGAGAATGGGAGAAGAAGCTGTTCTCGCCCTGAACAAGGAAGTCGAGGCTCTTATAAACAAAGCAGTTGAGAGGGCAAAGGCTTCCAAGAGAGGAACAGTGCAGGGAAGAGACGTTTAAGCTTCCATTATTTTTTTATTTTATTTTTAATTTGTATTTTATTTCTGACTCAAATTAAAAATTGCCTTTCAAATTCACATGGCTAAGCACATTTTTGATTTAACATTAATTGTAAACAATATCCCTGATCTCCCTAACCGCTTCTCTCGGGTTGGGCGCCCTTGTTATTGCTCCCCCCACGACCAATATATTTGCTCCGTATCCTATTACTTCAGGTATGGTTTCTGCATTCAGCCCGCCTGCAGCCGCAATCAGGAGCTCTGGCCTTTTCTCGTGAACGATTCCAACAATGCTAAAATCCCTTTCCTTTTTCTGGCCGTCTATAGGAATGTGAAATTCAAGAATCCCATTGCCACCATCTTTGTTATATCTTACTAATCTATCTACAATCCAGTCAAAACGATTTATGGGTAAATTGGGATGAGAATTTGAAATCTCAAGCGTGCTTATGGAATCAATCTCTATCGGCATATGATAATTTTTTGCAGCTTCAAGCGCCCCTTCTATGGTTTCCAAGGGAGCAGCGCCTGCAATACCTATAATTTCTGCCCCTGTTTTATGAACCAAGTCCACCACAAATTTGCCGACATCCATGGCTTTTGTGTCAACAACAATTGGCGTTCCATTGCCAGATACTCTTTTCAAAGCGGGAATGAGCTTTTCCACACCAACATACATATTTGTCGGCGTTCCAGCTTCAACCAGGTAGTCATATCCCTTCATTTCCTGTTTTAGAATTTCCATCATATCCAATGATGGCTGCAAATATCCATAATCCAGCGCAACCTGCAAAAACGGCCCTCCGTTAAACACATTCAGCATTTTCACCCCAACTTCATAGCTATCGTGAAGTGATCAATTTAGATAGGTCGGGGGCTGTTTAAGTGGTTTTTCGTCAAAAATGGAAATTTTTATAACCCCATAAAATTCGCATTTTTCACAGGTTTATGAATTCTAATAATCAAGAATTATTTTATCATTTATGCGGAGGTAGCCAAGCGGTCAAAGGCACCAGGCTTAGGACCTGGCCTCTTAGTGAGTTCGCCGGTTCGAAGCAACCTCTCTTTCTTTTAGAAAAAGAAAGAGGTGCTGCACCGAGAGAAAGAAAAACTCTATGTAC
>CAZBKL010000095.1:0-2274 GCA_964492465.1 uncultured archaeon | reverse complement strand
GTCTTCTCTTTTTTGGAATAAATCCACCACTTGGAAAGAAATTTCTATATAATTAGAAGCTGGGGAGATTTTGCGAGAAGCGAGTATAAAAAAAATCTGAATGACATAGCTGAGGGCAAAATATATGAAATAGGCGTAATTTGTTCACCCCCTTTTTGCTTGGAGGGGCTTTTTGCACTTGGTGATATCATTCCTAGCCTGAAAGATGATGTTTATTCCATTGAAAGGGGCTTGATATTATTTAACAAAGAATTTGACAAAGAAGGCAACTACGCAAATTGCATGTTTGCTTCTTACAATCCTTCTGATAGCAATGGATGGTATAAAAACAATGGATGGCATATTGCCCTACGCTTGTCCGAACATTTTGGAGATGATAGAAAAAAAACTATAGAATCATGGTTCAATAATCTGGTTAGCCAGCAGGGAATGTACGCAGCCTAGAAATCCCACCATTTTTTCTTCTGGGATTTCTCTTCCGCCTTGGCTTTCTTGTCGTTCTCAAGGATTATATTCTCAGCTTCTTTCAGCGATTTTCGGTCATTCCCTATTCCGCACGAATTGCCGACTCCAATCAGTATGATTTTGTCAGTCTTCCCTGTTTTTTTCACAGAATATTCTATTGACTCCCTGACTTTTGGCATTGAATCCAGGATATCTTTTTTCATAGGCATTATCGCTTCTTCGATTCCGACCTTGACAACAATGGTGTCAATCGGAATCTTCTTTGGAAGCAGAACTGCTTCGACAATCTCGCGCTCTACGCCGCCGCCCATGGCAAAGCCAACACCTTCAGCTACAGATCCTGTTTTCTCGCCCTCAAGCTTTCCTGCTGCGTCAATTGTTATGACTTTTGCTATCCTGTGCTTTTTGACAAGAGCGCTGACTGCTTCATCAATGCGGCCAAGATGGGGATCAGGCCCGTAAGCCTTGAGCACAAAGACTTTTCTGTCCAGAATCCTGGTTTCAGCGCACACAACCCCTTCTGCAATGAGCTTTGATTTTTCCATGTAAGATGCAGCAACTACAGACCCGATGGAATCGCCGATTGGCCAGCCCCTGACAAAAGCCTCTGTTCCCTTGAGCTCGCTCTCTGCTATTTTCTCTATCATAGGCATCTGCATTTGTATTATCAGGGCTACCTGCAGGTTCTTGAACTTCTTTGCTGTCTCAACATAATGCCTCACAATCTTGGCAATCATATGCACGCCTATGGCAGTTCGCAGGCCGAAATTAATTTCCCTCATCTCCTTTTCGCTCTTCCCGCTTCCGATTTCCTTTGAGAAGTCCTCAAAACGGCTCTCAACATTCCTGGAAACCTGGTCTATTTTCTTTACAATGCCATAAGGGTCAAATGAAGAAGGCTCTATTGCCACGAATTCCTGGAAGTTCCTTATCCTCTCTGAGATAGAATGGTCTTTCTTGCCGGTTTTCTTTGCAACCAGATTCCTGGCTTTAACAGACATGGCTTCAAGCTTTATCGCAGACTGCTCGAGCTTCATTATCATCTGGGTCAGCATCAGCCTGGGGTAGATAAATATGAATACCATGAATATGAGAAACCATATTATTGTGCTAACAGCATCTGTTCCGCCGAACATTGGACCACGAAATCAATTTATCAATATTCCACGACAATATTTAAATAAGCACCAGGATGAGTTTGCTGCTTTGAAATCCGTACTTCGTACGGCGGTATATACAATATTAGAAAATCAGGATGAGCACGTTGCTTGGATATCCGTGCTTCGCACGGCGGCATGCCTTATAATTACAAAATCATAATGGGTAATTGATATGGACATTATAGGAACAATAATCAGCGTTACAGCACCGATTGTAAGCTTTGCTATGGCAAACCAGCTGGTTCTGATAACCCTGCTCGTCATTTTCATAGTAATTGCCATGAGGCTTTTCTTCCTGGTCAAGGAATCAATATTTGTTGCGATAATTTCAGCGCTCTTTCCCATAGTTCTGATAAAAGTTTTCAGCCTGCCGTTTGACCTCACGTTGAATCTTGTCCTGATATTCGCCATTGCTGGCGTAGCGCTGTTGCTCGTCTATCGCATATTTGAAACTCTTTGGGTCGGAACAAAGGTCTTTTCAATACCTTTCAAGCTTTTGTTCAAGGCGCTTACAAACAAGTATATCCTGATAATATTGCTTCTCGCGCTCCTGGCAGGTATCTTCATATTCTACAAGCCCCAGGCAATCAACATGGCTTCAAAGCCTGAGCTGAATTACAGCTGCTCCTCAGATGATGACTGCGCTTTC
>CAZBKL010000094.1:0-2323 GCA_964492465.1 uncultured archaeon | reverse complement strand
TAATGACCTTATATCAACTCTAAGAAATTCCGGATTTATGGCTCTGGGAGGAAACTCCCCAAAAACCCTCCTGATAACTTTCTGGGAAGGTTCCTCAACAAACAGCATAAAAATCAGTCTTATATAAGTTCTTCATCAATGAAACCGACGGCTTTGAGAACATTCTTTACATCTTCCATATCCCCGGTAGGTAGATGGTCATGAATCTTGCCAATGCTGATGTTTCTTGAATATTCACTTAAAATTTGATATGCCTCAGGGGGAGGCATGTACTTCGCCAATTAATTGACACAAATTTTTATTATCTTCCCTCATTCGCCTTACAATATCTCCAATTTTCTTGCGTTTAATTTCAGGGAGTTCGCCCAAATATGAATTTTCTGCCATAAAAATCATCTATTAAACTACTTCCACGCCGACAGCCTCAAGCACACGTTCGAATAATTTAGCATTCAGAATATCTTCTTCCCTGTTCGCAATAATCTCTTTGGCCCTGAAATGAGAGGTGATATATGACTGATGAAAATTGCGGAAGGTGCCACTCGACTTGTCATAACCTCCCAGCTCAGCAATCTCAACGCCATCAGAAGCAATTAAAACAGAATTTTTAGAATCATTTTTAATTTTTTCCAAGAAAATACGATTCAAATCATATATCGCTGCATACTTTTCATGATCGTAGCAGCGCTTTGGCGTTTTTCCGACAAGAATGATCCAATTAGGATAGTCGACATCTTCCGGGCCAGAAGCAAGTTCGGCGCCTGAAAGAAGTAGCAGTTTCTTCTTTCTAGGGATGTCGAAAACACCCGAAGGTTTATATAATTCATTCGGGTATACGGTTCCGAAAGTTAAGAGGAATTTTTCATCATCTTTTTTTATAACGGAAATGCCATGCTCGTAAAAGGCTTCTCCGTTATCAGAAATCTTAAACAAATCACCGACATTCATTCTCGACAAAGCTACGTTAAAATAGGGCACCCCAAAATCATGCAATTGGTTGCTTGCCTGGCTCATGACTTTGCCGCAAGGACTTTTGTAAAGATCATTTCCTTTCATATCAATTAAACTAAACAAAAATCTTTAAAAGGTTGTTATTTTCCGATAACAAATAGAACATCATCAGGCAATTATTACCCTGTTCTTGCCCTTGAAATCTGAGCCGATCTTGTTCTTTTCAGGCATAAAACCCTGCTCGAGAAGGCGAATCTCTTTGACAGGCTTCTTTTCTGCCTGTATGGATTCGCTGGAAATCCTGCGCTCTTTCTTGTCAGCCTTTTCCCTTCTTTTCTTCTTTCTATAATCAGGTTCCATAATTTATAATTTGATGCAAATTATTAAAAGCCAACAGACAACAGGAGATAATATGCTCAGAAGGGTACAAGCCTTCTGGCATTTTCTCACCAGTGAGAAAATCAGGTGAAAAAATGGAAAAAGAAATTTTTGATAATTATGTTAAAGCCGGGCATATAGCCAGCCAGGTCAGGGACGAGTTCAGGGAGAAAATAAAGCCTGAAATCAGCCTTCTGGAAATTGCCAATGCTGTTGAAAGCCGCATAAGGGAGCTCGGAGGAGAGCCTGCTTTTCCTGTTAACATATCTGTGAATAATGTCGCTGCCCATTACACCCCGCCTGCCGGCGATGAAACAGCTTTCAAGCAGGGAGACATGGTAAAGCTGGACATTGGCGTTCATGTAAACGGCTATATCGGCGATACAGCCACCACAATATACCTGGGAGATGATGAAAAGGAAAGCCAGCTGGTTCTCGCTTCAAAGAAAGCTTTGGAAGAAGCCCTGAAGATTGTCAAGCCTGGCACCAAAATATCAGAAATTGGAGAAGCGGTGGAAAAGGCCATAACTGAAATGGGCTTTAAGCCGATATCAAACCTTACTGGTCATGGACTCGACCAATATGACCTTCATGCCGAGCCCCAGATACCAAATGTAAAAATCACTTCTGGCTACGAGCTGAAAGAAGACCAGATAATAGCCATAGAGCCATTTGCAAGCTCTGGCGACGGCTATGTCAGGGAATCTGGAGAAACCCTCATTTACATGATTCTGTATCCACATCCTGTTCGCAACCCAGAAGCTAGGCAGATTATCAAGCGTATGGCTGTAAGGCAAGGCTTGCCTTTTGCAAAGCGCTGGCTGCAGATTTCAGACATCAAGCTGCGCCTGGCGCTTCGCGAGCTAAAGATGCGCAACGCAATCCATGAATATCCCATACTGAAAGACAGGGATGACTGCAAAATCAGCCAGCATGAGCATACTATAATTGTCATGGAGAAGCCTGTTGTGACTACAAGGGTTGAGGAATAAAA
>CAZBKL010000093.1:0-2432 GCA_964492465.1 uncultured archaeon | reverse complement strand
CAAAGACAAAGCTCAAGCGGACCCTGGGGCTATGGCAGCTGACGCTGATTGGGGTCGGAATAATAGTCGGAGCTGGAATTTACGTGCTGATTGGCGAGGCAGCAGGGCTTGCTGGCAATGCTTTATGGCTTTCTTTTATACTGGCTGCTTTTGCAGCTGCAGTAACCGGCTTAAGCTATGCCAAGCTCGCTGGGAAATTTCCGAGATCAGGGGCAGAGCACATTTACGTGCATAAATTATTCGGCAGCAGATTTGCCTGGCTTGTGGGCTGGTTTGTCATTCTTAACGGGATTGTTTCTGCAGCTGCTGTTGCCATAGGATTTTCAAAATATTTTGAAGCTGTTTTCGGATTTCCTTTTATTTTCGGTTCGCTATCAGTAATAGTCATCCTGAGCCTGGTGCTTTTCCTGGGGATGAATGAGTCTGCTTTTGTCACAATTGTGCTCACGCTCTTTGAAGTCCTTGGGCTGATTATAATAATATTCATCGGAATCCCCTACCTCGGCAATGTCAATTATCTCGAGATGTCAAAAGGGCTCTCGGGGGTTTTCCAGGCAAGCGCCCTTATATTCTTCGCGTTCATGGGTTTCGAGACGCTCGCAAGGCTTTCTGACGAGACAAAGAACCCAAGGAAAACCGTGCCAAAGGCGATAATATTCTCAATAGTAATTTCTACTTTGCTGTACATTCTTGTGGCAGTCTCGGCAATATCCATAATAGGATGGCAGGCTCTTTCAGAGTCCAAGGCGCCAATGGCAGATGTGGCTTCGGTTGTTTTCGGGGAAAAAGCATTTCTGATTATGGCATTCATAGCCCTTTTTTCAACTTCAAACACAGTTTTGGCTGTTATGCTCTCAACATCGCGCCTGATATACGGCATGGCAGATTACAAGACGCTGCCAAGCATTCTTGCGAGGGTTACAAAAAAAAGAAGGATTCCGATTTTTTCAATACTCGTCACGGTTTTTGCTGTAATTTTCTTTGCTCTTATGGGAGACCTTGGTTCAGTGGCAAGCCTGGCGAACTTCATGATATTTGTGACATTCATAGCAGTTAACGCATGCGCCATTAAGATGAACATGAAGCTTGGCTTAAGGGGAACAGCACTTCCTGCTATTGGAATCTTAACATGTGTTTTCTTGCTTTCCAATACCAGCTTTGACACCCTGATTATTGGAGCAGCTTTCTGCATAGTCGGAGCAACTGCTTACGAGCTGAGAAGAATGTGGAGAAAACAGGGGCATGCTCGGAAATAAATCTTTCCGGTATTGCCTAAATGCAACGATTTAGTCAATGCGCCCGGCGGGAATCGGACCCGCATCGCAAGCTTGGGAAGCTCGTATCATGCCACTAGACCACGGGCGCAAGATGCATAGATGTTATATTTAATTCATAAATTCTAGACATATAACATTAATTTTTGGTTGTCGACGTAGCTACTTTTGAGTATTTAAAATTATCTATTATAGAAATCTTTAGGCGAATAGAATGAATGAAAAAGTGAGTCTTGAATTTGTACCATCGGATGGAGGGGCAAATGACCTGGAGAGCGCCATGGCCGAACTTCTGCAAACCTATCGTATAGAAGTTTGTGGAGCTGGTCAGTTAAACATAAGACGTATGCCTGATTCCACTGGTTGCAAGGGTTGCATAGAGATAACTCCGGATGCGAAAACGGAAATAAAAAGCATATACATATCCGAACAGTCTGAAATCACATACCATGAAAGAACTGGGTATACTCCCATAACTCATGTTTCTAGGCCCGATTGGGTGCGCATAAAAATGAGATATGATAACTTTATCATAAACTATAAACCCAAAAAATAAGTTTTTCTGTTTAATATGAAATTTATATTCATCCCAATCAAAGTTATAATATGTCCATGGCTTCTGCCAGTGCTGCTGTGCTGAAAAAGATAAAGCCCCCTGAAAGCGAGGAGCGCAGGATAAGCAGCTTCATATTGCAGCTTGTCCGGGTTGCTGAGGTTGTGAGCAAAGCCCAGCCAATAATAACAGGCTCTCTTGGAAGGGGAACCTGGCTCAAAGGGGACCATGATATTGACCTGTTCTTGATGTTTGACAAAACGCTCCCGCGCGAAGCTCTCGAAAAAGCGGGCATGGAAAACGCGAAAGAGATTGTTTCTGAGCTAAAGGGAAACTACATAATAAAATACGCCGAACATCCCTATGTGCGGGCGACTTTCAATGACATTAAAGTTGACATAGTTCCCTGCTACAAAATACAGAACAATGAGAAGATAATTTCAGCAGTTGACCGCTCACCGCTTCACGTGGAGTATGTTCTTAAAAAGCTAAAGCCCTTTCAAAAGGACCACGTCAGGCTGCTGAAGCAGTTCTGCAAGGGAATCGGAGTTTACGGCAGCGACGCAAAGAACCAGGGCATATCCGGCTACATCTGCTAACTGCTT
>CAZBKL010000092.1:0-2440 GCA_964492465.1 uncultured archaeon | reverse complement strand
CTATGTCTATTCTACCTGTTTCAAAGTCAACGCCAAGCTGCTGCAATGAGAATTTCATTAGCTTTATCCCGCGCTCCGCGTCTTCTTTTCTGACATACTTGTCCAGCCTGATTTTGGCAGAAGCCTCAGCCAGCCTTATCAAAGCCTCAAACTGCCTCAGGGTTATGGCAACAGTGTGAGCGCCCTCGCTCGTGTACTTATTTCTCATGTCAACGTAGAAGGTTTTCATCAGGTTTGCTGCTTCCTCAGTCAGTTTTATGTCTGTGCAGGTCTTTCTCGCGTAGCTTATGTATTTTCTCAGGAATCTTGTTTCCAGAAGTGGCCTGGTGGCTTCAGGGTGCAGCCTGCTTCGCATCACATGGTCTGAAATGCTCTCATCGCGCTTCCTATCAGGCACGTCGCGAAGCGCGAACTTAAGGTCGAATCTTGACAGCAATGTTTCAGGAATAGTCACCTGCTCTATTATAGATAACATGGGGTCAAACCTGCCAAACTTCGGGTTGGCAGCAGCAAGCACAGCAGTCTGCGCCGGAAGAGAGGCGACAATGCTTGCCTTTGCCACGCTTACTGTTTCCAAAGACATGGCTTCGTGCATGGCTACCTGGTCATCCTTGTTCATCTTGTCAAACTCATCAATGGCAAGAACAGAGCGGTTTGATAAGATTAGTGCGCCTGCTTCAAGCACCCAGCTTCCCAGCTGCTCGTTTTTAACCACTGTAGTTGTCAAGCCACTGCCTGTCACTCCTTTTCCGCTCACATACCTGCCCCTTGGCAAAGCTTTCACGACATTTGATATCAGGACGCTTTTCGCTGTTGAAGGATCACCTGTTATCAGTATGTGTATGTTGCCGCGCACATGCGTGCCGTCCTCAAAAACATGCCTCACTCCGCCGAAAAGCTGGAGGAGCACAGACTCTTTTATTTCACTCTCGCCGTATATTCCGGGGGCAATTGAAGCCACCATGCGCTCATATATTCCGGGATCAGAGGACATTTCCTCTATCTTTTTCCTGTCATCATCAGATACCAGTATCTCTTCAAACTCCTCCTCACGCGGCTCCACAAAAATTGCTTCAAATGAAATGTCAGGCCTTGTTGAGACTCTTCCCTGTATTCTTTTTTGTATCTCCCTGATGTATCCTGTTATTCTGAGCTGGTTTCCCGGGTCGGTCTTTCTCTGCATGTCTGGCGTGGTCAAATCCTCCCTGAGCCAGACATTGATCTCTCCGGGCTGCTCGCCTTCTGTGACCTCAAATGGCTCATTGACTTTCAGCCACCTTATGTCCCTTTTTCTCGTCTGGACAAGCTTGAACATACCGCGCCTTCCGCAACTGCATACAAGAGGCATTTTGATTGTAGGGCCTTTCTGCTTTATGGTTATTGGCTGGCTGCATTCAGGGCAGATGAAATCAGCCTCATAAATCTCAGGCTTGACTTCGCTGACAGACTTGACAACGCCTTCTATATCTATGAGCTTGTTTATGTGGCTTGCCCTGATGTTCCTTATCCTGACAGACATCTGCTTCGGAAGGTTGCGCACTCTTATCCTTATTTTTTCATGCGCAGGAAGCTCTATGCTCTCAACTGCCTGGTCAAACAATGACAGCATTTCTTCAGGATTTTCCGCAAGCATTCCAGCCAAGTCAGGGTCGAACCTATCAAGCCTCTGGAAATCTATCACCAGCGGCTTGCTTTCTTCATAAGCCTTGGCAAGCGCGTCCATCTCATTTATTTCAAGGAATTCTGCGAATCTCTTGAGCATCTTCTGCAGCGAATCTTCTTGCATAAGCATAATCAAAAAACAAAACCTTTTAATATTGACGGCATTTCCCATGGAGCGCATGGAAAGCTGAATAATATGTTTTTGCAAATTACTCGGTCCATTTTATCATTGCTCATCTTTTTTATAATCCCTCGGCAAATAGTATCTTATGGAAAGCGTGAAGCGCCTGACTACAAACATACCAGGACTGGATGAGCTTATACAGGGCGGCATCCCAGAAGGAGAGCTGGTTTTGCTGAGCGGCACATGCGGAACAGGAAAGACAATATTCGGAATGCAGTTTTCCACAGTTCCAAAAGAGCCTTCTGTATACATAACCTTTGAAGAGCACCGCGCCCAGCTGCGCACCCAAGCATCGTATTTTGGCTGGGACCTGAAGAAGCTGGAAGACAAGGACATGCTCCGCATGCTGAAATATGACCCGTTCCAGATACATGATGTGATGGGAATGATGGAAAACAACATAAGGGAGATCAATGCTTCCCGCGTGGTCATAGATTCTGTTTCTTCCTTTGCAATATACCTCAGGGATGACAATGAAATAAGGAAAACCATAATACAGGTTGCTGACCTGCTGAGAAAGAACGGATGCACGTCAATATTAATATCTGAGATAGTGCCAGGCTCCCATGCCCTCAGCAGGTATGGAATGGAGGA
>CAZBKL010000091.1:0-2454 GCA_964492465.1 uncultured archaeon | reverse complement strand
TCCATGTCTGGTACTCAGGAGCTTTTACAAACCGGTTATAGCCGCTTTTCATCATTGTCCTTACAGCATTTTCCCATGCCTCTCCGAGGCTTTCTCCCCTTACCACAAGAGGCTGGTAGATGTTTTCCTCATTCGCGGATTCTGCCTGAATACCAGCCTTAATGAAGCTTGCTTTTGACAGCATGAAATTCAAAGATGCGTCTTGCTCATAGTCAATATTCCTGCTTATTGCAATCTCTGCTTTTGTGAGCTCTTTTCCAAGATAAGCAGCGTGCTCAAACCTAGAAACAAGCCCGTGCTTTATTATTGACTCGTATATCTCTCCTGCTTTTTTTCCTGTTATGACAAGATTAAGTTTTCCATCATTGTTATAATACTCAACTATTATTTCTTTATTTTGTAGATTTGCATGTATGGTGAAATAACCGCTGGGATCAGGCACATATGCCATTTCATTTTCACCTGCGCTTATTGTTTTCATAACCTCAGGAAAAATCGCTTCGCCCCAAAACGGGCCCGGATTGCTCTCAAAAAGCTCATCAACCTTCTCCATTATCTTTTCAGTGTCAGTTTCGTCTGCCATGTCAACTGGGGTGACCTGCTCCCTGAATCTCTCTATCTCTTTAATGGAGAGATTTTTCAGAATAGGTATCCCGCCTTTTGCCCCGACTATCCTCTTATCAGAATCAACCCCTTTCTCAATAAGCGAGACTATGGCATTCTCAACAAAATGCCCCATGGAAATCTTTCCACATATCAGAAGGTACCTTATTTTAGGGTTTGAAACAATGTTCTTTACAATTTTTTCAATGCCTATATTTTCTGTGACGCATTTCCCTGATATTGCTATCTTGTCCATCGGCAATTCCATGGCAACAGAAGACAGTGTGCATACTGCTACTGGAGAATCCGTGTTGCCGACAATGTACCTGCCATCAACAGCAGGCCATGTTTTGCTTTGCATAGGTAATTTTTAGAAATTAAATATTTAAAGTGTTTGGCATCTGCCTGCCTTTCCCAAGTTAATTATTAAAAAGATAGGCAGCAAATTCATAGCAGATAACCATGATACTGAAAATGCTTGGCGCCATTGATATCATAGCTGCGCTGATTCTTCTTTTCCCAAGCCAGCTCTCTGCGCTCTCCTATTTTTTCGGGCTGCTGGTGCTGGCAAAAGCAGCATATTCCCTCATATCTTGCTTTCTGGGCGGATTTTATGCTGACATCATGGGATTCGCGGACCTTGTTGCAGGAATATCGCTTTTAACAGGCTTTGGAATTCCTTTCTTATGGCTGATAATGCTCCTCAAGGGGCTTGTTTCCATGTTCTAATTCAGAATCAAGCATTTTCTCGAAAAATCACGCCAAGGCAAGGATTAAATTAATTGAGTGCGATGATAATATCATGCGATTGCATATTTTCAGCTTGCTGTCTGTTTTTTCCGTAATATTACTTATAACTGCCTTTCCGCTCATTGCAAAATCCCTGCCAGAATCAGGAGCCCAGGAAGTTTCTAGCACTGGGATGTCAGGCAGCCAGGAATTTGCTCCTGGTGAAATACTAATAAAGCTGAAAAGCCCTGTTTCAGGAGCAGAGAGCAGTTTCGGGATAATGTCTGCTGGCGAGAGCCCTGTCATCTTGAGTGTGGATTCTGCAAAAGCTTTGGCAAAAACAGATATTGGAGTGGAGAGCGTTGAAAAGCTGCCCCTGGAAAGCACATACAGGATAAAGTTCAGCTCGCAGGAAGAAATGGACAATATTCTCGAAGAATACAGGAGCAACCCAAATGTGGAATATGCCGAGCCTAATTATATCTATCATCTTTTTGCAACGCCTAATGACGCATACTTCAGCCAGCAATGGTCGCTGAACATCACTAATGCAACATCTGCTTGGGATATAACAACTGGCAACAGCTCTGTGATAATAGCCATAATAGATACAGGAGTTGAATATACTCACACAGACCTGGCAGCGAACATATGGAACAATTCTGGAGAAACGCCTGGCAACGAAGTTGACGATGACGGCAACGGCTATGTCGATGATGTTTACGGCTGGAATTTCAACAACAACAGCAATCACACAACAGACGAATATGGCCACGGCACCCACGTTGCTGGAATAGCAGCTGCTGTTTCAAATAATTCACTTGGGGTTTCGGGAGTTTGCTGGAAATGCAGGATAATGCCAGTCAGGGTTACTAATACCAGCGCCCAGATGCTCGCTTCAGACATAGCGTCTGGTATAAGCTATGCTGCAAACATGAGCGCTAAAATAATAAGCATCAGTCTGGGAGGGGCAAACGATTCAAGCGCAATCAGGGATGCTGTGAATTATGCGTATAACAAAAGCTGCATAATAGTTGCCGCAGCAGGGAACGTGCCTGATGCTCCTGCTGGCGTGAAAATTTATCCTGCGGCATATGAGCATGTGATCCCCGTCGCAGCCCC
>CAZBKL010000090.1:0-2606 GCA_964492465.1 uncultured archaeon | reverse complement strand
TCGTCTTTTCCGGAGATGAATCCCTGCTCCAAAATCTCAGCTTCATTCTTTGAAACATTAAGTAGCATTTTCATGAAATATGTCTTGCTCTTTTCTGTCTTTGACCATATGAGAGCAGGCTTGCCCGTGGTTAGCTGGGCATACATTATTGAGCCGGTTATTCCTATGCCCTGCTGCCCCCTTTTTTGAAGAAGGTGGTGAAATTTTGAGCCGTAAAGGAATTTTCCGAAAGTCTTTGCGAGATTCTCTTTGGGCAGGCCGGGGCCATTATCTTCTATGATTATCCTGTAGGTGTCTTCGGCAAGTTCTTTCATGCTCACCTTTATCTCCGGAAGTATGCCAGCTTCCTCGCATGCGTCTATGGAATTGTCAACAGCTTCTTTTACGACTATCAGCAGAGCTTTGATTGGATTGTCAAATCCAAGCAGGTGCTTGTTTTTTTCAAAGAACTCGCTTACGCTTATCTCCTCCTGCCTTTTTGCAATATCCTCCCCTGAAAGGTATTTTTCTTTTTCATTGTTCGGCAGGCATATCACCGTAAAATTTCTAATTTTTATCTCATTCGACTTAATCATAGGATTAAGACGATGTGACATCTCTCAAAGGGAACCACCGCATTTATGATGCGGTGGATACATAGAGATGTCATTTGCTTCTAAAAATTTAAATACCATGGAATGAGACTTGCCTTCTATGATATTTTCTATGGCAAATCTTGCATTCTCAAGTCCTTCATCTTTTCCTATTATTGAAGCTGTTTTACCGAATATAATTATCCTCGTTCCGGTCAGTTCCTCCATTCTTCTTCGAACCTTGCCCATGGTTCCTATCAGGCGCGAGCGTATTCTCACCAGGTTTTTCTGGTTCTTCGCTATGTTTATGACGTAGAGCATGCAGTCGTCGAACAGGAGCGAGGCGTCCTTGTAATCAAATCCGCGCCCTATGGCTGTCACGACAATGCTCGCCACGAAAACATCCAAAGGCTCTCCGCTGACTGAAACTGAATCTGATATTTCTATATGGACATTGCCCCTTTTTTCAATTTCGTCTTTGCAGCTGTTCAGCGCTTCCATTCTTCTTTTTGGGATTCTGATGATTTTGCAATTATCAAAGCATTCGCTATCGTAGCAATTCATATTTTCAGGATGTTGTTTTTTCTCAGCCACTCCTGCTGGGCTTTTGTGTATTGCCATATCACATCACCGCGCTCATTTCCCTGTATCTCCCATTTTTCAACAAGAACCACATCGCCGACTTTTATCCACATTCTTTTCTTGAATCTTCCTGGTATGCGCCCTATTCTGCTCTTGCCATCCTGGCATCTCACGCCAAGTTTGTTCCCGCCGAGCCTTGATTCGACGATTGCAAGGACCTCATTGCCTCTTGGCAGCCTCACTCTCTGCACTTCATCCATTTTTACCATCTTTGACAGAATAATAGTTCCTGTATATGTTCTTATTGTTTTTTCTTGCCAGATAAACACCAGAGCGCACGACAGAAAATCCTTTTTTTTGCAGTTTCGCGCAAAGGCTCTTCGCAAATTCGTTGCTGCGGAAGAATATGTCAAATCCCCCTCTCACCTCTTTCACTGAAATTATAGAAACCCCGCCCATTTTCAATACTTTTTCGAACATTTCTGGTGCCCGTAATTGAATTATAGCCTCATAGTATGAGGCGCATTCCTTTTTGCAATCTTCGCATTTTGATTTCCTGAGGACTATTATTATGTCCTTTTCCTGCTCTTTTCTTTTTTTGCACTTGCTCAAAAGACCTGTGCATTTTACACGGGCTTTTGCAAGGTTGCCTGAAAAATGAAAATTAACGGAAACATTCTTTATTTTCCCAGATGGCTTTATTCTTTTTTTAATCTCCCTCTCCAGAGCGTCCCTGATATTTGAGAATTTCTCCCATTTTCCGCCAGAGAGCAAAGAGCCGCACTCGCATATGACTGCATCAAAGTTTTTCAGCTCAAAAAGCTCATTTCTTTTCAGCCAGCATTCGCTGCAGAAGCTGCCTATATCAGCCTCCTTTCCGCAGACTATGCAGCGCATTTTCATTAATTAATTAGGAATTCTGCTGTTAAAATACGTACCATGTAATCAGGCTGATGGTATACGGCTCGAATTCAGCATTTCCCGCCACCTCATAGCTGACCCTGCTATAAACAGGCGATATGTCCTTGGGAGTACCAATATTTTCATCAAGATTAAATCTGCCAGAGGCTGCCCATATAAGAGCAGCTTTTGTCAGCTGGTTTATGTCATTGAAGATTTCGTCGTAGTTCTTGATCCAGACAAATCTTCCATTGCCGCTCCTTGTGGCATGAATGTTTGCCTGCATTGAGGAGAAGCCGTTGTCTGTGGCCAGCACAGTTTTGCTGTTTTTTAAAATGCTGTTCATAAAATCCTGGTTTGGTATGGAAAAGGAATAGCTGCTGTTCATTATTCCAAGGTCTGCATAAGTAATTCCGTCGTCATATAAGTTTGAATCTATGTCCATAATCATAACAGCCCACTGGTCAATTGTGAAGATGTCGCCCTTGTAATAAATATTGGAATTGTAAACTACATACGGGAAAGAAGAATTATCTGTCCCGGTTCTTATCT
>CAZBKL010000089.1:0-2621 GCA_964492465.1 uncultured archaeon | reverse complement strand
CATCCTAACATAAGCCCGAAAATAATAGAATCTTTGAAAGGCTTCCGCGGAGTTGTTCTTGAAGGAACAGGTCTGGGCCAGGGACCTGCAACCCACGGCAATGAGAAATTCCTTCAGGCTGTTGGCAAGCTCGCAAAATCAGCAACGGTGGTCATGACAACCCAGACAATTTATGGAAGTGTCAACATGAACGTTTACTCAGCAGGAAGGCTTTACCAGAAAGCCGGAGTCTTCCCCTGCCAGATGACAGCAGAATCTGCTTTCATAAAGTTGGCGTGGGTTCTTGGCAACTTCCCGAAAGCAAGCAGGGAAGACATCAGAAAGATGATGAACTGAAGGAGCAGGAAAAGCGGAAGGGCTTCGGCGCAGAAATACAGAATGTCCAGAAAGCCCTGGTGTTTCCATTGCCTCAAAAACCATTTCATTATTCTGTGAAGAACCACTATTCAACAAGCCAGTGGTTCTTACATGCCGCAATCGGAAAGCAATGCTTTCCGATGCATCGGAATGTCGTTGCATTCCGAATGCAAACCACCAGTTATAAACTGGTGGTATTGCTGCATATCAATATCCCAGCATAAGTAACAAAAGAGCTTGAAGGCTGGACTTCATAGCTGGTTTTGTAGTCAACTAGAAATCCGCGCTTTGCTCCAAGCTTCCTGCAAATAAAGAGTAGCAGTGTTATCGGAACAAAACCGCAGATTGTCATCTCGTTTTCTGTCACGAAATTATAAAACTTTTCTGGCTGAATTTTCAGAATCATGTCAATTGCTTTCATGTCCATTTCTTTGACATATCTGAGATTTTCATTGTCGCTTTTTCTCACAGGCATGTAGCTGTAATTTGGGCCGAAATGCGTGAAGTCGCTTGAGGCTATGTAAAATATTTCCCTGACAGCCAGCTTGCCAGCCAGCTCTTCAATCTGCTGGAGCGGAAGATGAGAAAGCGTAGCTGGTATTATTTTAAAATCTTTCAGCAATGCCTGGAGAAATGGCAACTGGACTTCAATTGAATGCTCGTATTCATGGGCGCTTTCGCTCACAGGAAGAACCTTCTCAAAGCGCCTGTCTGTTTTCACAAACCCAAGCGGAGTCTTCCAATCGTCTGAGCTCAGGGATATTGGGCTTCCATAACCTGTGTGGTTCGGGCCCATGAGCATTATGGTTTTTGAAAATTCTGAAACAGAAGCATATGTTTTTCCTGCAACGCTGCCAGAAAATCCGTAACCTGCGTGCGGAACTATTAGCCCAATAGCTTTTCTCTTTTCTGCTGAAACCAGGAAATCTGAAACCTGCTTTTGCAAGGCTGACTTGGAAAAAGGGTAGAAACCTTCTGCTGCAGGCTCTCTCATGAATTTTATTTTATTCCTGCTCTTTAATTGCTTTTCCAGACGGGACAAAGGGTCGGGAAAAATCGGGGGCTTAGGTATGCCTCCGAGCGAAGCGAGGTTTCAAAGCAATATGCTCATTTGGGAAGCCCCTATTTTTTCATTGCTCCTTAAAGCCATGTCTTTTGGATTTCTTTATTTATCGTCTGGTTTTGGGGCATAACTTGGTGAACTCGGCAGGCGATAATCAATCTTTATATTTATGCCCAAGTCGCTGGAAATCATGAATTCTATTTCCTTTATCTTCTGCTGGATGTTTTCCATGACTTTTTCTTTGCTCTCATCGAGCTGCTTTTTCATGGAATTTCTCTCTGTTATTCTTCCTCTCACGTCTTTCAGCTCGTCATGCATCCTGCTGACTTTCTCTGAGAATCTTTCTTCCTTGACCAGCTCGCTCTCCCTGTCATATATCTTTTTCATCACGTCCTCATACCTGTCTTTTGTCTTTTTAAGGCGCTGCATGCTGCTGAGCAGCGAGCCCATGTGAACGCGCTGCTTCTCGTCTGCATCAAGCCTGCCGGAATCCAGCTCTGCCTTGACATCAGAAAGAATCTTCTTTATCTCCATGTCCTTGTCATATGTGAGAAATGCCCATGAAGCAGATGAGATGTATTTGTCAATGACGCCTTTCCTTTTCCTGTCTTTTATATCATGGCTGTATTTTTTGAGGACCTTCAGGGCACCTCCGAACTCCGTATCTATCTCCTGCTCAATTGACTGCTTCTCCCTGTTAAGCTCTGCCATCGCAGACTTGAGCCCGCTTATTTTCAGTTTGTCAACCTGCGGAATTTTAGAGGCATGCTTCTGCTCTTTTGCCTTCATGTCATCTGTTTCGCCTTGTATCTCGCTCATGTTTTTTTCTATGTAGGAAATCCTCTTTTCGCTCTCCCTTATATTTGCGATATTCTTTTCAATTTCCCTGATGTCAGAGAGCATGCTTGTGGATATGAACTCCTCATATTCCTCAATCGCATCTTTTATGGACTTCATCTTGTCAGCCATTTTGTTAACATGCTCCTTGAAGAAAAATCCTATGTGCGCTGCCTGCCTTGGCGTTATGGAATTAATCCGCCCGATAATCTCGTTCGACTCTTTTATGAAGATTTCGGGGCTGAGCCCTTTGTCAGGAGGCCTGGAAAGGATTGACGAAACTTTCTCGCAGAAATTGTTCTTAACTTCAACTGATGCTCTTGATAGCACGTCAAATGCCTTTATCTTGTTCAGGCTGTCATTT
>CAZBKL010000088.1:0-2653 GCA_964492465.1 uncultured archaeon | reverse complement strand
GAATTACAGCTGCTCCTCAGATGATGACTGCGCTTTCGCAAACACAGGATGCTGTGGGAAAGCAGGCTTCGGCCAGGCTATGAGCAAGCTGTCTGCCCATAGAATTTCAGAATACAATAACAAAAATTGTGACACGAGCAACTGTACAATAATAGAAACTCAGAATGCGCTTGAAAAAAGCAGCGGCATAATCATAGTCGCGAACCCTATGCCAAAAGCTGTATGCACCAACGGGACCTGCGAGCTGGATTTGGAGCTGATAAGCTGTTCAAAGCTTTGCGAAGCCAGGGGAGCAGGAACAGAAGGCGAAACCGCATTGAATTTCACAACTTCATACATCGGCGTTGATGCAGAAAAACTCAAACAGAAATGCAGGTGCTAAACACTGAACAAGGAAGGTGTGGCGCAGATTTCTATGACATAAGATGACGTGCCATAATTTCCGATATGGAACTTGGTATCATATAATTTTCCATCTGCAGCTATCTTCAATGAATCATAATTCGTGGTGCGCCTGGTATTAACCCCTGTTTTTAAGGCATATTCTTCCATATACCACATCAGAAGATTTTCCGTGAGCGCAGGGGGGGATGAGCTGCAAATGATATCAAAACCGGCTGTTTCGAACCCAGTTGCTTCATGTTCCTCTATGTGATCATGATGTATTTTCTTTGAGACGTAACCACGAAAGCCTTTCATGAAATCTATGATATTGAATTTTTGCTGTTCCATACCTAGAAATCCAAAGAAGTTTTTTTAAGCTCACTCACATAGCGGCAGCGAGCCCGTAACCTTGTCAATTTCTTTTTCAGAAGCTGGGCCTATGCCCAGGCAGGTTATGGTTCCAGAAGGCAGTTCTGTCCTGCCTGCGTCTCTTATGAGAGAGCATGGAAGCTTGAGCTTTTTGGCTTTTTGAGCCATAGCCATAAGCTCTGATTCGCCTTTGGCATAGAGCACGACTTTCTTCTGCCCACTGTCCAGCCATTTTTTCTTTGAACCTGGATTTGCCAGCTTCATGCATTCCACTGCAGCATGGGCACACTGAACTGCAGACTTTCCTCTGGAAATATCTAAATCCTTTCTCAAAACCAGAACCTGCTTGTATTCATTCATATTTATCGCCTTCTGCTTCTTTTTGCTGCCCTGACTATTTTATGCTTTCCCACTTTCTTAACAAGATAGGCAAACATCTTCAAAGAGCTGAATTTTGACATGCGGGAGCCGACTTTCTTTTTCCTGCCGTTTCCCAGGTGAGAATGATACAGGACATTTATAGGCACTTCACATATTCTTAGGCGCTTTTGCGCTGCTTCTATTATCATGTCCATCTCAAACTCATATCCCTTGCTGCCCAGGCGCAGCTGATTAAGCGCTGGCCTGCGGATTCCGCGGAATCCGCACTGGACATCATTGAAATCCTTTTTGATTATGCTTTTAACAGCTGCGTTAGCCATCTTGTTTGAAATCTGGCGGTGAAAAGGCAGCTTTGAATAATTCCGCACTCCAATTACAAGGTCATTTCTCTTTAACGCATTCAATATCTTCGGAATTTCTCCTGGGTCATGCTGCCCGTCGCCATCCATGAATATCAGAAACTCTGAATTAGCAATGCTTGCGCCTGCAAGGCAGGCAGCGCCTTTTCCCCTGTGCCTGCCAAGAACAAGAGGCTCCCAGCCAAATGCCCTGGCCACATCTGCTGTGCTGTCAGTTGAGCCGTCATCTACGACAATGACTTCATATATTTTCGGAATTTTCTTCAGCACCGCGCCTATGTTGTTCTTCTCGTTCCATGCCGGGATTATTATGGAGGCTTTGGGGTGTTTCATGATATATCTACCTTTGCATAGACATAACTATTTTTATATAAATTTAATAAAGCTCTTTGTGAGAATATTAGAATTTTATGCCACTTTTCTTGCATATGCTTTGTATTTCTGAGCCACCTGGTCCAAACTCGGGCTGTCGAAAAGTTTCCTTCCTAGAATTTTATTTACAGGCGATTGGTATACCCATGACATTATCTGCCCAAACTCAGCATCCCATGGCTGCGGCTTCAGTTGGCAAAGCTCTTTAGGATTTTCTATTCCAAGTTCTTTTGCCCTTTCCCTGGCAATATCCCATGCCTTTTTCCATTCAGTATCGGCATAGTATTTTCTTGCAAGCTCCTTGTTGAAATGCATGCCATTCCACAGAATCCTGCATTCATCAGCAGTTCCTATGACATCAACAAGCATGTATTTTCCATTTGGCATGCGTCCGAGCTCTATTTTTCCGTCCGCATTTTCCATTCCTGCCCTGGCATCTTCCCTTGTTATCAGGTTATTTGTTCTGGAAAGAATGTCCTGCATCTCCAGTATCTGAGCCGGGGTTGAACCTGAAATTCTGGCAGCCTCGCCCCATGAAATATACCTGTCCCCTTTCTCAAGCTTTGTGCTTACATCGAGAATCGGCTTTGCCAGCTTCTCTCCTGGAAACGGATAACGATCCAGTCCGAGAGCTTCTGGAGTAGTTTCGCTTTTCATGAGTCGTTTGAAAACACTGCATTCATCAGGTAATTCATTTCTGTAAATAATCTCAAGTGGCACGAGATAATTTGTCATTCCTGGTTTGTAGGCGCTGTAGTCATATGCTTTTTTAGTTTTAACAAATTTTG
>CAZBKL010000087.1:0-2658 GCA_964492465.1 uncultured archaeon | reverse complement strand
CCAGAATTAGGTGCAATCACTGCATTACTAGGGCTCGGAGCAGTGGCTTTTCTTGTTGCGAGGAGACCTTGAGCCAATTTTCTATTCAATTATGCCGCTTCCTATAATTCTTGGAAGGATTTCATTCTGGGATGCCAGGAGAATCTTCTGGCCAGCCTGAAAGGCAATTGGCGATACCAGCCTAAGATGCAAAACATCTTGGTCAATGCTTTCAATTGAGCAGGCTATGAACTGCAAGCCAGCGCATACAGCGACCTGGAATCCTGGCTTTAATTCCTGACGGAAGAATTTGCTTTTTTTGAGCCTGATTCTGAATTCAGTTGCTTTTTTCATAGTTCTGCAAATGACATAGCCACGCTTAAGCTCGTCAGCTTCAATGCCTTTAAGGTTCAAGCCGACTCGCATGCCAGGCTCTGTTGTTTCCAAATCCTTGTCCTGTGATTGGATTCCCTTAATCATGACTTCCTTGCCAAGCGGCTCCACAAGAAGCTTGTCATATTTCTTCAATGTTCCTGATTTCACCAAGCCGAGAATTACAGTTCCAACGCTCTTTACATTGAAGTAATTGTCTATTGGAACCAGCGGCTCTGAACCAGCTGGCTTTGGCTGCAGCTTGATGAGCTCGCTTCGCAGGCTTGTTTCATCAGTGAACTGGAATTTTTCCAGGCTCGTCCCTTTTATTGCCTGCTCTAATTGGCTCCTTGCAGAATCATCTGCAATAATGAATCCCTTTTCAAAACCCATTTCATCAAGTGCTATTATCTGCTCGCCAACTTCTCTTGTCAGCTCAGTTGCGACCAGCACTGGAACATCAGCCATATTCATCGCTTGTAGCAGCGGCTGCAGCTTGTCTGAGTTGTGGCAGACATAGGTAAAGACTCCTTCTGAGCTGGAATGATTGAAGATGGCAATGTCATTTTCAGTGCCTGACTTGCCGAGCTTTTTAGCCAGTTCCAGGCTAGCTTCATGGCTTCCGAATATGCCGATGGTAATGTGCATCTATTAGCTTTGGGGAGAACGGATTAAAATGATAGAATTGTACAATGCTCCATCCTATCTTGCTTTAGAAAGCTATATAAACTCTAGTTAATACATATTAACCACGGTTAACACATGGTGAGCAAGCAAATGCGCTCAGCTGTATAGAATACACCAAAAAAACAATGGCGTGTAAAATCAGGGTATTCATATATGTATAAAGTGGAGCTTACGAATTTGCAGCAGGAGGTTCTCAGATTCCTGTTTGTCAATGCTGGAAAGAAGTTCAATGCCCGCGGGCTTGCAATAGCTTTGGGAGTGAGCCAGCCGGCTGTTTCAAAGGCGCTGCCGCTGCTGGAAAAGAAAGAGTTCATCATTGTCAACAAAGACAAAGAGTCCAAAAGGCTTGAAATAGGGCTTAACAGGGATAGCCAGCTGGTCATGGGGATGAAGCGGTCTGAAAATTTGAGAATGATATATGAATCCGGGCTTCATGATTTTCTTTTCAATGCATTTCCGGGATGTACAGTAATACTGTTTGGGAGCTTTGCAAAAGGCGAAGACAACTTCAAATCTGACATTGACATTGCTGTTGTCGGGTCAAAACATAAGGAAATCGATACAGGGAAATTTGCCAAGCTGCTTGGAAAGGAAGTGCGGATAAATTTCTACGGTAGCTGGGATAAGATAGACAAAAACCTCAGGAATAATATACTTGGCGGCATAATACTCTCGGGATGGGTAGACCTATGAACAGCCTGAAAGAATTTGATGAATATCTGGAAGACGGGACTGCCAAGAAGCAGTCACCTGACATTAACAGGGCCATGTCTCTCGTTGCAGAGTCTGAAAATTCCTACAAAATACTTGTTTCATTTATTGCCAAAACAGGCATTGATGACAGCAATGCAAACCATATCATCAAGAATGCATATGACGTCATAATGGAGCTGGTCAGGGCAAGGATGCTTCTGGATGGGTTCGGCACAACAGGGAAAGGAGCCCATGAAGCTGAGGTGGCATATATGTCAAAAATAGGCTTCAGCGAAAATGATGTCAGTTTTGCAAACAATCTTCGCTGGTTCAGAAACGGAATCATGTACTATGGCAAAAAATTTGACAAGGCATACGCTAATAATGTCATGGATTTCCTGAAAATAGTTCTGCCAATGCTCAGGAAAATGCTGGTTTAGAAAACAGCACTGGAGCCAATTCTTATTCCATGCTTTTTGCAGAAGCCAGCTGGCAGCTCCAGCACATAGCGTACTCTCTGCCTTGGGTAGAATATGTCAGGCGACCAAGGCTGGGCTTTCTCAGACATGCCAACTACTTTCTTTTCTGAGCTTAGCCACAAAATGTCTATGGGAAAAATCATTCCGAGCATCCATATGGCGTGATAAGAGTCATATGAAAAAGGAAACAACATCCCGCTGTTGCGGGAAAGACTCTTGCGGAACATCATGCCAACTGCTTTCTTCCAGAAGCTTTCAGCTAGCTCTGCCTTTACCCTGGCTTTGCCAATTTTTATAGAAATCATTTTTGGCATATCATTTCCTGTACCATGTTTCAGAATACACATCCTTGTTAAGCATGGAGTCTGTTACCGTAATGTTTATCTGCACTATATCGCTATCGCAGTCATATCCGATGCTGAATTCACCCTGCTTTATGGATGAGTTG
>CAZBKL010000086.1:0-2754 GCA_964492465.1 uncultured archaeon | reverse complement strand
AGCCCGAAAATTTTGCATCTTCTCATTCCTGCTGCAATAATATTGACAGGAATTATTTTCATTTACTGGACCCTTCCGGGAAACAGCTGGGGAACAATGGACAGCCATAGATATTCTGCATATGAATGGCTCAGGCACAACACGCCAGAAAATTCTGTTGTGCTGGCAACTGTATCAGAGAGCCACTGGATATTCGGCATAAGCCAGAGAACTCCCTTTACCACCGCAAACCTGATCCAGGATTCAGGCGTGTCTGAGAACTATGACATGACAAAAACAATATACACAACGAACAACAGCCAGGAAAGGACGGCCCTTCTCAAAAAATACAACATCTCATACATAATCATATCTGACAAGACCCACTGGCACTTCGGCGACGTGAGGCAGAATTTTCAGAACCCTGATTTTCAGCTGGTTTACCAGGACGAGCCATATGAAGTATTTACTTTAAAAAATTAACTATTGACAAGTAATTATGGCATCAGGCGAAATAGTAAGTCGATTTCTGAAGAGAAAAGAAGAAAACCTGCGCAGAGTGAACCCCAACGAACTTGAAGCAATGTACGGTTCTATTTTCCCAAAAAAATATGAAACCAGCTCATTAGTTAATTTTATTTATAATACACTCAATAAAGTTGGTTTTCATATTATCCTACAAAACGGTGAAAAAGAGGCAATTTGCACTGGTGGCGAAGGAAAGTCTGGAAGAGGAGTAAGAATAGGGTTGCGATACGCTGCTACAATTCCAGGATTTCATGTTTTCGGCTCAGATGACACATACATGCCAGGCTCGACAATACCGAAAGCTTTTGAAAAACTTAAGACAGAAGGACATGGCAAATTCAGTTATATTGTGGCATCAGACAGCGGCAAAACAAGCGGCCCAAAAATAGACATGCAAACCATCTCAGAATATCAAGGCGTCCCTGTTAATTTATGCTTGATAACATCTTCGTATGAATCACCAATGGCAGAGATTGTGAAAAAAAACAAGGGAAAAATTCTTATACTTCCAGGGAGAAATCCTCAAACAACGGTACTTTCAAACAGAGACTATCTGTCAGAAGGAAATCAAGGAGACCTTTTTGAAATCGGAGTAACTGAATTAGCAAACTTATTTGCCTTGGGATGGCGTAAAAAAATAAAGAAACATGACTTCATAAATTTTTTCAATGAAGAGCTGGAACAACTTCCAGAAAGGCATGAACAAATTCTTCGATTAAGAGATTCTCCACAATATGGTAAATTGCTGAACTTGAATGAAAATCCTGAAATAGACTTTTTTTCATGCGGACAAAATATAGACCTTGATGCAGCTAGTTTCAATAACATAAGGCTTATGCACACTAGGTCTTATGTGGCAGATGTCAGGAGATATAGAAAGGAATATGAAGGAGGAATTCCGAATAACAGTGTCCATAGGGAAAGCTCTGCCCTGCCTATCAAGAAAAATTCAGCAGTTTTAGTTATTTCAAAATCATTTACCAGAAAAGCCCCCGATTTTGTGGGAAGTGCGCGTGAAAAAGGTGCTCATTGCTTCACCATAACAAAATACGGAAAGCCTGAGTACGGAAGAGTTTTCCACATAGGCGGAGACAGGTTTTACCCTGATACTTGCACATTTCTGAATTGCATGAACCTGGATGTCCTTGAAGACATGATGGAATTAATGGAAAAAGATGGCGGTGTGCCAGATCATCTTGCAATAACGCAAAAGAAAATGGAATCATATCACGCCACTGACAAGCGATCCCAATTATAAACTGCTCACTTCAAGAACCCCAAAAATATGTAGTTCTGCGAGATTAGCGCAATGGTGTGGCATTCGGGGCATATATCCTCAGGTACGCCTTTCCTGAAGAAAGGTTCTGCTCTTCCTCATAAACAAGCTTGTAGGGCGAGCCCTCGAGATATTTTGCTATGTCAAATTTTGATTTTATGGTCGTTGTCATTATCGCCTTGAAGTAGCTGTCCTGGATGGCACTGCGATAGTCATTTTCGTCAATCGTGTCATCGTGATTATAATCAAACCAGAAGTTTGTCACAACATGCAAGTATGAAAGCTTTTTCGTGTAATAGCGGAATGCCGATCCTTCAACCAGAACATAATCATTCGCATTTACAAGAGAATCCAAAACCTTTGAGCCACTCTCCTCGTTGATATAAAATTTTTCAACCCCGTAGCTGGAAAACACGAATATGACTGAGATGAATAGCATTAATGCCAGAAATACAGGAATCATAAGAATCCTTGGCAGCTTTGCCGGAAATATCCATTTTTTTTGTGACTTTGAAAGCAGATTGCTCATGCCAGCTGCTGCAAAAGGCACAATGAAAATGAGGGCGAATGCCATATGCTTGAATGTGTTCAAGAAATTGTTCAGCGAAAGCTGGAAAGCGACAACAGAAACAGCCCCAATCATAAAGAATGCCAGATAGGCGCTCTTCCTGGGAGAGAACAGAGTGAATATCGCGTAAGGAAGCAAAAGATTGATAATTAGCATAAAAGTGTAAAATGCAAATCCAGTCTGGGAAGATAGCTGGCTGGAAAATAAAGCTCTCAGTTCTGGTGAAAATACTATAAGATAGTTCAAAACAAGCGCAGAATAGGGAATTATGAAATGAAGCGACTCCTTCCGTTTCCTGAATAATACAATAAGAAACAGCGCCGGGAACATCAATATGGATGTATATTTGCAAAGAAATGATATGAAAAGGATTATGGAAGCTGCCAGCATCTTGTATATGGAT
>CAZBKL010000085.1:0-2755 GCA_964492465.1 uncultured archaeon | reverse complement strand
AGGTTGGCCGGCAGCTTACCCGCCAGTCGTTGGGCAATTTATTAATCTAGCTATATTAAAAGGAGAATAAATTGAAAAACAATAAACCAAAATACGTAATATATTGCATTGTAATTAACATAATAGAAACCCCTGAAATACTCCGAAAACCATTAGGCGTTTGAGCCGATTGGGAGAGATTTTCCCTTGCTCCCCGAAATCGGTTTCTGATTTCCGTTCTTTTGCTTTTTTTCTCATTTCCAGTCACTCATCCGTATCTCAGCGCCATGTAAGGCGCCAGAAGGAAGCCTGCGCCAAAAAATATGACCCAGGATGCCTGCGGAGCATATGTCGGGTTAAGTATGTTCGTCAGCCCCGCATAAATGGAAATTATGCCAAAAAGGGCCTCTATCCAAAAGCGCTTTGCTATTGCAGCATAGTCTTTCTTTTCAGCTGATCTCGGAGTTCGCAGGAAAGATATCTGCTTGTTCAGCAGGGCCATTATCACAGCTATGGTGAAGTTGACAGCCAGTCCGTACATGGCAAAAATATATGCTATTATTCGCTTGAGTTCTATGCGCTTGTCCTGTGTCTGCACATAAAGCAGGGAGAAGAATGCGCTCAGCGTGAAGACTAATCCGAAAACCCAGACTGTCCTGGCTTCAAACATATGAAATATGGGCATTTTTGTGAGCAGATGAATGACTAAAATTGCGTCTATTATGAGCATTGCAGGACCCAGCATGTATGTAAGAGTTGAGAGGAAATGCTCTATTTTTCTCCAGAATCCGGGAATTTTAAGAATTTGCCTCCACCTCAGCAGGAATGTCCTCGTGGTTCCGTGCGCCCAGCGATATGTCTGCTTTACGAAGCCTGTGAAAGTCGGTGACAGGATTCCACGGCATTTTATAGGATTTGCGAATGCTGTGTAATAACCGTCTGCAAGGAGCATTGTTGTGATGTCGATGTCTTCTGTAACAGTGTTCTCAGGCCAGTTGCCGCACTTCTCAAGAAGATTGCGCTTTATCATCCCCCCGCTGCCGCAGAATATTCCCAGATGCCTCGTGTCCTTGGATTTTTGTATAGCCACAAAGAACAAATCCCTCATCATTCTTCCGATTGATGTAACAAGATTATAATTTTCATTGCGCTCTGCGTTGCGGGTTTGCACAACAGCTATTCTTTCATCATTTTGCATGGCAGCAACAACATGGCTCAGGAATCCAGGTTCTGGCTTGTCATCTGCGTCCAGCAAAGCTATCATCTCGCCTCTTGAATGGGGCAGCACATCATTAAGTGCTCCTGCCTTGAACCCTCTCCTGTTATCACGATGGAAATACTTTATTCTGTGCTTCCTGCAATATTCCCTGACCTGCTTCTCTTTCCTCATGTCAGTTGAGTCGTCTGCGACAACAACTTCATACTTGCTTTTAGGGTAGTCCTGGCTCAAGGAAGCGTCAATAGTGGCTTTTATTATGCTGAAAGGCTCGTTGAAAACAGGTATCTGTATGCTGACAAATGGGTATTTCTTCAGCTTTCCGTAAACAGGGGGTTTCCACTCTATGGCGCAAAAGACTGAGTGGTAGAGGTACATACTGAATATGGTGCACAGAATCTCAGAGATTATCAACATGTAATTGAGAACCAGAACTCCTGTGCCCTGCAACAAAGGAAATACGTAAACCAGCTCATATCCGAAATAAGCTGAGGCTGCGAGCGCCATTATTATCAAAATTACGGTGCTTTTTTTCATTTTAAACATCCTTTTGCCCAGATTGAAAATGAATAATACGTCGCAGGGCTTTTTATTAATTCTTAGCCTGAGATAATATAAAAATGTCCTATTTAAATTGAGCTGAGGTGTTTTGATGCTTGCGGAACTGCACTGCCATTCCATATATTCCACAGGAAGAAGGATTCTCTCAGAAGGCTCTGCTGAGCCAAAGGATATTGTCCACCGAGCAAAGAAGCTCGGATTGGGCTGCCTGGCTATAACAGACCATGATACAATGGATGGGTATGAAAAAGCCAGGGTTCATGCAAGGAAAGCTGGAATAATCCTGATACCTGGCGAGGAAATCACCACCAGAGAGGGCCATATGATAGCGCTGGGCATAAAAGAAGCTGTCAAGCCTCACCTTTCGCTTGACGAAAGCATAGATGCTGTGCATAAGCAAGGTGGAATCTGCGTGGCAGCTCACCCTTTTGACAGGCGCAGGCATGGCATGGGCGATGATGCAAGGAAATGTGATGCAATAGAGGCTTTCAATGCCATTACCCTGGACAGGATGCCTAACTTCTATGCTATTCGGTTCGCAGAAGCGCTTGGAAAGCCGAAAACAGCTGGAAGCGACGCGCACAGCCTGGCCATGCTCGGGCACGCAAGGAATAAAATAGATGCGGACAGCATTGAAGCCTGCCTGAAAGCCATAAAAAAAGGCAGGGTTTCCATAAGCGGCGAATACATAGAAACAGACCTTGTAGTGGAATGGATGATAGAAAGGCTGAGATATTCATACTACTACACCACAAATTACATGAAAAACAACTACAGGCAACCAAAAAAGTTCTTCAGCCTGAAACTCATGAGGCTGGTCAAGCGGGATTATCGTAAAATGGATTATCTTTTCCGCCTCGCAGGCTATGCTGTGCTTGGCGGCGTGCTGACATATTCTATAGCCAAGAACACGCTGATGAATGCTGCGGCAAAGATGAAATGAGCAGGCGAACATGGTGTTTGTCCCGGCTCTTGTTTAGGACCAATGGAACAGCAGGG
>CAZBKL010000084.1:0-2766 GCA_964492465.1 uncultured archaeon | reverse complement strand
AGGTAGAGCACAATCGGAATGACTATGAGCTTGAGAGCAAATATGCTGAAATTTCCAAGCGAGCCCATCAAGAAGCCTGCGAGCACGTGCTGCTCGCCGAAGCCAAAGAAGCTGACTGCCACGAAAGTGGTTGAAGCGTCAAAAAGGTGAGTCAGGATGAGCAATGAGTTAGATTGGGAAAGGAAAGCGCTGCCTGAAACTTTGCGCACTGCAAGTAATGCCAATCCGAAACCTGCTGTTATGCAAGCAACCTGGATTAGCGGAATGAGTGAAGCTGAAGCGAAAAACTTGGCTGCCCACAGGCAAGGAAGAATACCTGCTGAGAAGAGCATAATCCAATAAGGCGGCCCTTTCCTGCTGAGTGCAAGAGATGCTCCTAGAATGGAAAATGTTAGAATCCATACAATCACATAGACCATGGGCGTGACAAACCAGAAGCCTTTGAGCACAGCCATGTCCTCAAGAGAGCGCAGCAGCGAACCAAGAAGTATGTAAGGAAAAAGCCCTATGAAGAACCTGGAATCAATCCTGATTTTGAGCTTTTCCAGGAGCTTCAGCGTGCCCAGCAGGACCAGAACAGCTATTATGCCATAGGCAAGGGTATTGACAAGGTTGTAGCCTGATTTGTAAATTATGGGATTTATGAAATATTCCTCAAGAAAGCCCATGGTTTCACCTGCTGCCTAATGTTTGCCTTCAATACACATTTTTTGGAAAAGGGTCGCTGGAAAAGCAAGGGCGCGGGTATGCCTCCGAGCGAAGCGAGGTTTCTGAGCTGTATGCTCATTTGGGCCCTTATTTTTGGCATGCTTCTCTAATCGCCCTGTGCAAGTTTTTTAAGCAAACTTCGATAAGTAAATACATGCAGTTGGTGCTATTAATATGAAGCCTGGAAAGACAGAAAAATACATAAAAGACCGGATTGAAAAGGACGGCGCCATATTGTCAGTCATAATAGACCCCTGTGACTACCAGAATCCGCAAAAAGCCATAGAAACTGGAATATCTTCTGCAAAAGCTGGTGCAGACATCATTGCTGTCGGCGGCAGCATAGGCGCCCAGGGAAAGCTTCTTGACGATGTCACAAGGACCATAAAGAAAGCTGTCAGCGTTCCTGTTGTGCTGTTTCCCGGCAACATAGCAACCCTGACCCCGTATGCAGATGCTGTTTACTTCATGTCCCTTCTCAATTCAAGAAATCCTTATTACATAACCCAAGCTCAGACCATCTCGTCGCCAATAATAAAGAAAATGGGAATTGAGCCGCTGCCAATGGGCTACATTGTGATCGAACCAGGCGGAACAGTGGGTTGGGTTGGCGATGCAAACCTGGTTCCGAGAAACAAGCCCAAGATAGCAGCTGCGCTTGCGCTAGCAGGGCAATACTCGGGCTGCCGTTTCATATTTACAGACGCAGGCTCTGCTGCCTATGAGCCGGTGCCTGTTGAGATGGTGAAGGCTGTCAGGAACGAGATAGACATACCATATCTTGTGGCAGGAGGCATTCGCTCAGGAGAGCAAGCTGCTGCCATAGTAAGAGCAGGAGCTGACTGGATTCAGATAGGAACTGCAGCAGAGAATTCAAATAACGTCAAAGAAACTGTTTCTAAATTTGTGAAAGCCATCAAAGC
The DNA here is from genome assembly GCA_964492465.1 of uncultured archaeon. GTDB lineage: Archaea > Aenigmatarchaeota > Aenigmatarchaeia > GW2011-AR5 > JAHLMP01 > CAZBKL01. Next base: position 1,135 of record CAZBKL010000084.1, on the reverse strand, counting down.
AGAGGGCAAGAAGAAATAAGAAAATAGGGCAGTGAAAAAGGGTCAGTAAAATGGCAAGGGCTTCGGCTCGGTATTTTCCAAGCTAGCTGAATTGCTTTGTAAAGCCCTAGTGTTTGACATGCTCATGGAAGCTTTACCTAGTCTTTACCAGCCAGCCATCAGGAATTCCATTATGAGAAAAACCAGGTTGCCAAACAGGTAAGTTGCCAGGAGAGCGAGCGGAAATGCCATGCCAAATGGCACGCCTGTCTTTATGATGTAGCGCTTTCTGCTCTTCCTGAGCTTTTCAGCATCAGATTTCTCCAGCCCAACCCAAAGCTTTGAGTTTAGCAGCACATCGCCTTCTCTCAGCTCTTTTGCGCTGACACTCTTCCTGAAGAGCTTCTGTTCCAGAACTTTGGCATAGGAAAAGAATATGGCAAGAAGCAGCAATGCAAAAGCAAAAATAGAAAGGTTTGCGAAGCCATTAAGGATGAAAAATGCCAACAAAAGCATTGGGACAGCTGCAGCTGCCAAGAAAAGGGGATTCCTGATCTCAGACATGGTCATGTCAATAACATTCGCCTTTTTTTCAAATAAGCCAAGCTGTCTTCCAGCTCCATAAGCCAGAGAATATATGATGTTCCATGCAACGCCAATTATGAAGACATTTATAAAAAACGAGAAAGAAAAAAGCCCGAAATCAGGAAAAATGGGAATCATGAATCCTATTCCTGCCATCAGAGTAGCATCGCCGCCTCCCCACTGCCCTGCTTTGTAAAAAAGCCAGCCAAATGCCAGAAATATCGAGCCAGCTGCCAGGCTTGCTGCCAGTGGCCAGAAATCTCCTGTTGCAAAGCCATAGACATACCAGGCGAACAAGCCCGAAGCTGCCATCAGGGCTGTTATCTCGTCTGGGATGTCAGTGGTCTTCAAATCCCATAAGCCAGCTGCAAGCGAGCCAAGAAGCGCAGCAGCGAACATGAAAACGAAAACCAGCTCAAACATCATATGCTTATTGCTGGGAATTTATTAAAAGTCCGGCTGGATTAAACTTTAAAAAAGACTCTGCTGATAATTTATTGGTATTTTATAGCCTTTCAAAGCAGGCTTGAAAACAATAGGATGATAACAATGATACCAACGCATATAGCAA
>CAZBKL010000083.1:0-2807 GCA_964492465.1 uncultured archaeon | reverse complement strand
ACAAGGGCATGGCGCATCATTATCAACACAAATGAAAAGATTTCTTGGTAATTTATGCTTCCACCATTTCTTGCGTATATATGAGAGAAATCAACCACAGGAACGCAGCTCTTGACAGACTTGCAGATTTCAATTATCTCTTCAAGCGAGCCAAACTGGGATTTCTTGCCAGTTGTTTCCAGGCCCAGCAGAACATCTTGCTTGGAATCTTTAAGCTGCTTAGCCATCCTGGTACATGATTTCAAAACCATCTCAAAAGCTTTCTCTTTCAACAGGCTGCCGTAAAAACCAGGATGAAATACAACTGGGCTGGCTTTAAGCCAGTGAGCCCGCTCGCATGAGTCAAGAATTCTTTTCTCAGAATCACCGACTTTCTGGGGATTGCATAAATTTATGTAATAAGGAGCGTGGACAGAAAGATGAATGCCAAGCTTTTCAGCCAGCTGGCCTGCCTGCTTGGCAAGAGGCAGCCCCATATTAACTCCGCGCACGAACTCAACTTCCATTGCTGCCAGCCCCAGCGTGCTGACTGTTTCTATGCCATTTAATATTCCCTTGGCAGTTGTTGGGATTCCTGCAGGACCGAGCATTATGCGCATGCTTGCACCAACTAAATCAGAAACCTTGCAAAAATAACCAGGATGGTAAACATAATCCCTGCTATTATAACAAACTCTGGCTTAAGCTTCACCAGCTCCTTCTCAGAATCGAAGTATCTTATCAGCCCGGCTGTTGACTGGGGCATGAATGTCTTTTTCTCTGCCATGAAGATAATATGCTGGCAAAGAGCTTAAAAAGATTATTGACGATGGGAAATTATGGCAACAAGAGAGAGCATGATTACTGCTATAAAAAATAAATATCCGTGGGCAGATATTTTGCATGAGTCATGCGAGTTCGGATGCCATATTTTTGATGTTCTTGACATCGGAGGAGTCTATATAACAATTCTTCCTGAAGGAACAGCTCACGAGGCAGATAATTATGATGTATCAGAAGTGGATATAAACTATGAACTGCCTGTTAGTTTCTCTGGCGATGTTCGTGAATGTGAATTGCATAGAGAAAGGATAAGGGGAATAATAGAGAGCGCAGGATTTGCTATTTTCCGCGGTAGTGACACTCCTGTCAATGTTGCCATTACGAAGAGCATTGATGATGTTTCTGAAGAAAATGTGCTGGAATATGTTGAGAAGCTGAAATCGCTTTTAACTCAATACTCACTGCCTTTCGGCATCTTCTACAGAAAAACTTCAGTTCCCCTTCAAAATGCTTTCGCGTAATTGAAAAACAGATTTCTTGGTAGATTTTAACAATCACAATTCAAAATATTCTCCCACAGACTTCTGCTCCCTATCTTTCACAGAGCCTGGCTTGTTGGCTTTCAGGCGCTTTGATTCTTCGTCGCGGCGGAATGTGATATCAAGCTCCTTGAGGAAGCTGTTCAATCCGCTTTTCAGGTTCGCGAAATGAGCATGCCCGGATCTGCCTGACTCGCCTGAGAACAGCAAGCAGCGGTCTGACACATAGCTCAAGAACATTATATCATGGTCTATTATGGCGAAAGTTTTTCCGGAATTCCTGAGAAGCTTTGCCAGCGCCATTCTCTGCTTGACATCCATGTAGGCGCTCGGCTCATCCATCAGGTACAGATCTGCTTCTCTTCCAAGGCACGCAGCTATGGCAACACGCTGCAGCTCGCCGCCAGAAAGATTTTTCACGCTCTTGAAAAGAAGCTTTTCCAGGCCCATTCGGTTCAGAACAACCATGAACTCGCTGTCTGACATGCTTCTGACCGCGGAGAGCATTTCATAAACAGAGCCCTGGAAATCCATGCTTGCAAGATATTGCGGCTTGTATGATATTCGCAGCTGCTTGTCAACCCAGAATTCTGACTCAATCTGGCCTGCGAGTATTTTTGCAAATGTGGTCTTTCCTAGGGCATTGGAACCGAAAATGCCAAGAGTCTCCCCTTTGAATATCTTGCCGTCTTCAACTTCCAGTGAGAAGTTTTCAAGAGTTTTTTTGATATTTCCGAAATTCACAAGAGCTTCGCTGAAGCTTTTCTGCTGGAATGATGCCTCAAAGGAGATGGGCTCGCCGATTCGCACGTTGTCTTCCTTTACGAAACCTGAAAGGAAAGTGTTGATGCCCTGCTTTGAAGCATATGGCTTTGACACAACGCCAAATGCTCCAGGGGAGCCATAAAGTATATGGATGAAATCTGCCATGTAATCAAGCGTGGCGAGATCATGCTCAACAACCATAACAGAACGCTCAGAAGAAAATTCCCTTATGAACTTCGCTACGCGCAGCCTTTCCCGCACATCCAAAAAATTAGAAGGCTCGTCAAGATAATAAATGTCAGCTTCGCATGAAAGAGCTGATGCTATTGATATCTTCTGCAGCTCGCCTCCTGAAAGAGTTGCAAGCTCCTTTTTCTGGGGATCTATGCCAAGCTTTTCCATTATTGAAGCATTTATGCTAAGCTCATCCAAGGAAGAGAATTTTTTTGGAAGCAGGTCAACTTGCTGCGGCTTGTAAACTGTTTTCAGCTTTCCTTCTGCAAGAAGCTCAAGGTATTTCTGGATTTCGTTTCCCCTGTAAGCTTTGATAATATCTTTCCAGTTCTTCTCTGCTGAGAAATCACCGAGATTGGGCTTTACTGCTCCGGAGAGTATGCGAAGAGCTGTGGTCTTGCCTGTGCCGTTTTCGCCCAGCAAGCCAACCACGCCTTTTACTGGAATTGGAAGCCTATAAAGCCTGAATGAGTTCTGCCCAAACTGCACAACAGGATTCTCAGAAAG
>CAZBKL010000082.1:0-2845 GCA_964492465.1 uncultured archaeon | reverse complement strand
GAAAACGAAATGAATCCGAAAAAGGAAAGGTTCTGGGAAATAGACTCGCTGAGAGGAATCGCAATAATATCCATGATCATAATCCATATATTTTATGACCTGATGTATTTTCATGAAATTGCCGGGGAAATTGGCTCAGGAATTCTGGGAATTCTGTCATTTTTCACAGCCACTGCTTTTCTCATGCTTGTGGGAATTTCATTCACCATCAGCTATGCAAAAGCTGCTGAAGAAAAAAAGAGCTTTTCAAAAACATATCCAAAATACGTAAAGAGGGGGCTCTTCATACTGGCAGGAGGATTTCTGATAACCTTGGCGAGCATGATTTTATTGCCGGGAGGTTTCATAGTTTTCGGGATACTTAATCTCATTGGAGTATCCATTCTGCTCGCCCCGTTTTTCTATAAGTTCAGAAGCAGCAGCCTGTACATTGGAATATTTTTCATGGCAATCGGCTTGCTGCTAGCCAGCATGAACGGCCCTTATTTTCTCCTGCCCATAGGAATACATCCGGCAGACTTCTACAGTTATGACTATGAGCCGCTGTTCCCGTGGTTTGGCGTAGTGCTGATAGGCATGCATTTCGGCAGCATATTCTACCCAAAAGGGAAGCGTGCTTTCTTATTGGAAATGAAGCCTGGAAAACTGTTAAGCTTCTTAAGCTTTCTTGGAAGAAATTCGCTGCTGATTTATTTCCTGCACCAGCCGGTTCTTATTGTTCTTATCAGCCTGCTTCACTGATTGTCTGGGAAAAAAACTTCGCTTTTTCTTATCTCAGCTTTGCTCACAGGATAAATTTTGCCGCACTGTTTTCTCATCTCCTCTGCAAGCTCGCCAAATACCATTAACTTCACAAAATCATCAAAGTCATGCTTTGCAGCCGAATCCTGGAAAATTTTGTTCATTATTTTTATAGCCTTGCTTTTCAGTGGCCTGTTCACATTCCTGGAAAAAAGCAGCAGTCCCTTGACGCGTATTTTTCTTTTGTCTTTTGTTTCCACAACCAGATTATTGTCAACTCTCGTTACCCGTGACCTGACAATATGGGAGATATACTCCCTTAAGCACCTGTGGCCGTCAAATCTTGTGAAAACCTTTCCTTTCTCTACCTTGTCAATCCGGAAAACTAGCTTGATATAGAACCTTGACATGTCCTTGCTTATTTCATTCAGGCCTGCTTCAACCCTCCTTCCCATAAGCGTCTTGTCATCAGTTGCCATGACTTCTGCTATCTCCTCGCCGCCAAAGGCTTTTGGAAGCATCACCGAATACCATTCTTTTTTCAGCATATTTACAACCTAAAACTTATGGATGTTAATTACGGTATGCTTAGCAAAGCATGCCGAATATTATCACTTTTTTTGATGAAACTAATTCTTTTTAATTGATTTAAACGTTTAAAAATAAAATGCTTCTAATAAACTATGGTTCAAGAGTGATGTAAAATGGAGAATAAGCCTTCAATAGGAGAAATCGTGATATGCAAAATAACCAAGATAAACCCGCATTCTGCCTTCGCAATAATAGAGGAATATAATACAGAAGGGCTCATACATATCTCAGAGGTGGCGAGCGGCTGGGTAAAGGACATCAGCCAGCATCTAAAAGAGGGTCATACGATTGTAGCCAAGGTTGTCAACGTAGACACGAACATCATAAATCTTTCTGTCAAAAGGGTTGACAGAAACAGCAGGGAGTCAAAGCTCAGGGAATATAAAAAAGAGAGGAAAGCAGAGAAAATGCTTGATATAGCTGCCAAGAAAATAAAGCAGGCCGGCAAAGCCGAGGATGTGAAGAAAGCTATAAAAGAAAAGCTTGGTTCACTGAGCGCGGCATTTGAGCTCGGCGAGCGCGCAGAAGAGCTGCTTAAAGACGCAGTCAGTGAAAAATGGCTGGAAACCATAAGGGAGATAGCTGAGAAGAGCGCCCACGACAGGGAATTTGAGTTCAACGCCAATCTCAAGCTGGCAAGCTATGAGCCTGATGGCATTAAAAAAATTATAAGCGTGCTGAAAAAATGCGAAGAGGAAGGTTTTGCTGTGTCATACATATCCGCGCCTGATTACCTGCTCCGCTTTTCATCAAAGGAGGCGAAGAAAGGCGACCATGAGTTTGGGAAAAAGCTCGATGAAATAGCTAACTTTGCAAAGAAAGTCGGCTGCTTCAAGGAAATCAAAGCTATAAAATGATTTGCAATCTATTGTTTAAGGATAACTTAATATATTGCGTGATGTTTCATGGCAAAACTTCGTCCAGGAAAATGCTACAGGAAGATTGAGCGACCTTACACAAGGCAGTCCACTCGAAAGCCCAGGATGGGATATGTAAAGGGGGTTCCAAAATCCAAGATAGCCCAGTTCGAGATGGGCATCAGGAAAGATTATGATAAAACGCTCTTCCTTGTTCCAGAGCAGGCTCTCCAGATAAGGAATAACTCTCTTGAAGCTGCGAGAATTGCTGTTGTTAAATATATTGAGAAAAATTGCAAGGAATTCTTCGTAAAGCTGAGGATTTACCCGTTTCATGTCATAAGAGAAAATCCTTTGGCAACGGGGGCTGGAGCTGACAGGTTCCAGCAGGGCATGAGGCAGAGCTTTGGCAAGCCTATAGGAACAGCAGCCCAGGTTCGCATAGGGCAGAAGATATTTGAAGTCAGGGTGGCAAAAGAGAATGTGAAAATTGCAAAAATAGCTCTTAAGCGGGCAATGCAGAAGCTGCCGCTGAAATATAAGATAATAATTGAATAATTTCTTAGTGGGTTTGCATGACAAGAATAGCAATAATAGACAAAGAGCTTTGCAATTTCAAGAAATGCCAGTATCCGTGCATGAAAGCATGCCCAAAA
>CAZBKL010000081.1:0-2860 GCA_964492465.1 uncultured archaeon | reverse complement strand
AAAAGCAGTTGTGGAAGATTATATAAGGCTTTACAGCAAGCTTTACAGCCTGAAATACGCAATAGTGAGATATTCAAATGTTTACGGCCCGCGGCAGGACCCGCTTGGGGAAGCGGGAGTTGTCTCAATATTCATAGACAGGATGCTCAGGGGCGGGAATCCTGAAATCTACGGCGATGGGTGCCAGACAAGGGATTTCATATTTGTCAAAGATGTTGCAGCAGCCACAATAGCTGCAATGGATGTTGAAAACGGCATTTACAATGTGGGCACAGAAAAGGAAACAAGCGTTAACGAGCTGTTCAACATGCTTGCTGAGATAACAGGATTCAAAGGCAGGCCCCAGAGAAAAGGCCCAAAAAATGAAGTTAGAAGAATATGCCTGAGATGCAGCAAAAAGGAAATGCTTGGATGGGAGCCAAAAACAAATCTGCATGATGGGCTTGAGAAGACAGCTGACTATTTCAGGGACAAAATGAATTAGCTTCGCAGAAGCAGGACAAACGGCAGGGCTCCGAAGAATTTCAGAACTCTGCTGTCTGCCCATTGCTTTCCATGCACTCCAGAACACGACTTCCTGCTTTTTTCAAAACCCTATTTCTCTCAGAATCTCCTTTGCGTCAATCCTCCTGCTGAGCCAGAGGAATGCCAGATAGCCAAGAACTATGCTGTAAAAGAAAGTCATTAACCTGCCGACAAGTACTATGGATCCTGCCAGCTGGCTGGAGATGCCAATTGCTCCCAGCATTATTATCATCACTGCTTCTGTGCTTCCCATGCCGCCAGGCAGGGAGCTGATAAGCCCCGCAAGAACAGAGAGCGAAAGTATGCTTGTGAATATTATTGTATATGATATTTCAAAGCCAGTGTGTGTGAAAGAAAGCATTGCAAAATAAAACGCAGAGCCGTCAAAAAGCCAGGCAAGAAGCGTGAGAATCATGCAAATCAGAAGCCTTCTCTTTTGTATTGAAGATGAATAGAAGCTTGAGATGAAATCATCGCTTATTTTGTTCAGCACAGGAAGTTTCCTGAGAAGATAAAAAGCCATGGTTCCGAGCTTCTGGCTAAGGAGCAAAACCAGAAGAACTGATATCAATAGAATGAAAACCAGCATTGACATCTCAATCACAAAAAAATAATCCATTGATGCCACGAGATAAATCCCCGCTGCTCCGAAAATCAGCATGACAATCACATCCATTATGCGCTCCCAAATCACAGTAGGAAGCGAAGTGGAAACAGGAATTCCCTTAAACATCTTCAGGGCAATTGACTTTACAGGCTCGCCTATTTTTCCCGGCGTAAGGTTGCTCACTGTTATTCCGAAAAGCTGGACAGGAGCTGTTTCTGCCAGGGAAACTCCAGGAAGCAGCACCTTCCACTTTGCAATCCTCAGCAAGAGAGCTGCATTCGCTGCAGCAAACGAAAGAAGCAGCATTTCCGGATCAGCTGCCGAGACTGTTTCAATTATGCGGGAGGGGTTTATGTATATTATTATCCCTGCCAGAATAGCCAGGCTCAGGAGAATCATAAATAGTTTTTTTATTTTCATTATCTCTATTTATTATCAAGCTGGAAATTATTAATAAGTGGTGATTCCATGAAGCTGACAATACTGATACCTGTGCTAAACCAGGAAAAAATGCTCGGTAGGACCATAAAAGAAGTCAGGAAAGTCGTGAAGAACCCTGAAATAATAGTCCTCTACGACGTTACAAAGCCTGAACTCAGGAATTTTGCCCTGGGAGAAGCAAGAAAGCTCAGCAAAGCCGGGGTGCAGACAATATTCAGGTTCAATGTCCGGGGATTTGGCTCTGCACTGAGAATAGGTTTTGAGAACTCTGGGGGAGAGCGCATACTTGTCATGATGGGCGACATGTGCGACGACCCAAAAACAATACCCAGGATGATGGAGAAGATGGATTCGGGCTTTGATATTGTGGCTGGCTCGCGTTTCATGAAAGGTGGCGGCATAATAGGCTCGCCAAAAGGGCAGCTTTCAAATGTGGTTTCATATTTCATAAGCATATTCAGCAATGCCAAGAGCTCTGACATAACAAACGCATTCAGGATGTACAGCAGAAAGGTTGTTGAAAATGTCAAAACAGAAACAAATTCTTTTGACATAACCACAGAGCTCACGCTGAAAGCAGCCAGCAAAGGGTTTAGAATAGGAGAAGTGCCGACAGTTTGGAAAAACCAGGATTTAGGAAAAACAACATTCAGCGTGACAAAGGAAGCAAAAAGGTATTTCAGGCATTTCCTTTTTGCAGCATTTTCAATGCCGTCTTCGCTTACAAAAATACTTATAGCGCTGCTTGTGGCTGTTATTTTATTTTTTGCATGGTCGCTTCTTAACCTGAAAATCCCAATTTAAAAGCTTAAAATTAATAGGCAATTCATAATCTTATGTGGGAGCATATGCAAGCCAAAAAAATACTGATAATAGGGGCAGGCGGAAGCGTGGGAATGAGCCTGGCTGATTTCCTCAACTCAAGAGGGCATTTCATAAATGCATCAGGATATTCGGCAGAAGGCAGGGAGGCTTATGCCCTTGACATAACAGACCTGGGAAAGGTTTTCAGCGAGATTGAAAGGCTGAAACCTGAGGTGATAATCCATGCTGCTGCAAAGAGCAGCCTTTTGTATTGCGAAAAGAATCCGGAGCTTGCGCATGAAATCAATGCTGGGGGGACGAAAAATATAATGGACGCAATAAACATGACAAATCCTGAAATAAAGCTGATATTTCTTTCATCAGACTATGTCTTTGACGGCGAAAAAGGGGATTATAAAGAAGGCGATAAAACAGAGCCGAAGACTGTTTACGGCAATACCAAGCTTGAAGCTGAGAAAATAA
>CAZBKL010000080.1:0-2870 GCA_964492465.1 uncultured archaeon | reverse complement strand
CCATCAGTATGTTGCTGGGAACCTCAGCCATTACATAGACCTCTGCTTTCAGCTCTTCGCTCTTTATTATATCCAGAACCTGCTTAGCCTCATGTATGGTTCTGCAGAATGGAACCATGACCTTTATGTTGTTTGTTCCAAGCTTCTCTATTGCCATTTTCATGGCTCTCAGCTCAAGCCTGAATGCTTTTGCATACTCTTTTGACACATAGCGCGAAGCTCCGCGCCAGCCAATCATTGGATTTTCCTCAGCAGGCTCATAATTTTTGCCGCCGTCAAGAGAAACATATTCATTTGTCTTGAAATCAGAGAACCTGACAATTACAGGGCGGGGGAAGAACGCTGCTGCTATTTTTGCAATATTCCGCCCCAGCGTCTCAATAAATTCAGCCTCGCGCTTCTGCTCAATCATCTTGAGCGGGTGTGTTCCCATTGAGCCAATTATGAACTCTTCCCTGACAAGACCGACGCCGTCAACAGGGAGCAATGAAGCTTCTATTGCTTCATCTGGTATGCCAGTGTTAACCATAACCTTGGTTTTTGTCTGGGGAATCTCATTTATGCTATGCTTGTTTACATCAAATCTCAGGTTTCCTTTCCATACTTTTCCTGTATGATGGGAACAGTCTAAAGTCAAGTGTTCTCCTGCTTTGAAAAACTTTGTGGCATCTTTCACGCCGAGAACAGCAGGCACGCCAAGCTCCCTGCTGACAATAGCAGCATGGCTGGTTCGAGAGCCTTCTTCTGCCACTATTCCTGCAGCTATCTTCATTATAGGCTCCCAGTCAGGGTCTGTTTTCCTGGTAACGAGAATCTGCCCTTTTCCGAACTTATGGATGTCCTTGGGGTCTGTTATAATATTAGCTGTTCCTGAAGCAATTTTCCTGCCAATTGCTATGCCTTCTGCAAAAAATCCGCCTTTGCTTGTAAGCTTGTATTCCTCGTAAGCCAGCTTCTCCTTTCCCGAGTGCACTGTTTCTGGCCGCGCCTGAAGAATATAGAGCTTTCCTTTTTCCCGGGCCCATTCTATATCCATGGGCGTCTTGTAATGAGATTCAATTATCTTTGCGTAGTTTGCCAGTTCCTCAGCTTCCTCGTCAGATATGCAGAATCTGACTTGCATTTGTTTTGGCACAGCTTTTTCCATCACGCCTGACGGAGAGCGTATCTCCATCACGTTCTTGTTTCCTAGTTTCTTGCTTATAACTTTTAAGGATTTCTTGAAAATCATGAACTCATCAGGGGTCACAACACCCTGCACTATATAATCTCCCAAACCATAGGAGCCGCTCACCACTATGAAATTATTATGCCCGGAATCAGGGTCTATGGTAAAAATAACACCGCTTGACTCTGAGAAAAGCTGCTTCTGCACAGCAACTGTAAGATAAACCTTGAAATTGTCAAATTTCTTGTCCTCCCTGTAAGATATTGCGCGGTCTGTGAACAGTGATGCGAAGCAGTCCCTGACGCGCCTTATGATGTTTTTTTCCGTTACATTTAGGAAGGACTGCTGCTGCCCTGCAAAGCTGGCGTCTGGCAGGTCCTCGGCTGTTGCCGAGGAGCGAACAGCCACGTGCCTGCACTTGAGCTTGCGGAGGTTCTCCTTGATGTCCTCTTCCAAATCCTTGGGAAAAACAGCTCTTCCTATCATGGCCCGAATCTTTTCGCCGCTTTTCTGCAGGCTGTGTATGTCTTTAACATCTGTGCTTTTCAGAATTTCCTTTATGCTGTCTTCAAGCTCGTTTGCGCCTATGAAATACCTGTAAGCGTCTGCTGTAATCGCGAAGCCGTCCGGCACTGGCAGGCCTATGGAAATCATTTCGCCAAGCGAAGCTGTCTTGCCCCCGACCTGCGCAACATCTTTCCTCCTTATCTGAGAAAAAGGAACTACGAGACCTTTCATAATTAAATAATTATCTAAGCGCCAATATTTATAGCTCGGGTTTTCTAATAGGGTTCAAAAACAAAAAATTCCCGGCACAATGCTGATATGCTGCCATTCTAATTTTATGAAAAATAAAATGCGAGAGGCCGGATTTCCGTGATTTGGTTTCTTTCTTTCGGGACGGCACTTCTTTCTTTGTAAGAAAGAAAGGTCGTTTCGAACCGGCGAAGGGACTAACCCACTAGGTTCTGAGCCTAGCGCCGTTGGCCACTTGGCTACCCTCGCATAAGCTGATTATTACCTTAAAAGATTTTATAAAAGCTTGTTTGTTATGTGGAGAGAAATTAATGTAGCATCGTGCACTGAAATAGGCACCGCAGATAATCCTTACTCCACAAAGAACACCAAGTATATAAATGCTATGATCAGATGCGATGATGGAAAAACATGCTACTTAGAAACATCTGATAGGAGCCGCTTGCCTGTTGTAAATTCTGATAAGGGTGAGATAATTGCAATATTGAGATGCACAAATAACATCGGTTTGGAAACGCTTCGCTATGGAAATAAAGAATATCTCTTCATATTTCCCAGAAGAAGATAGAATTTTATTTTTCCTTAAAAAGTGATTTTTATGATATCGTTATTTGACAAAAGAGACAGGACAAGGAGGGCTCGTGTTGAATATATGAAAAAGGGTTCTGATGGCTATTTTAAAATCGAGGATCAGTTTTCATGCACATTCATGGGGCGTTCTGGAAATTCGAAAATGCCCCAGTCAAATGATTGCCTGCGCCTCAGGGAAGCAACTTGCCTGGACATGCTTTTAGGGAGGACGATTCTGACAGATGACAGGGGTTTTAGATATACTCTAATAGGAATAGAGCGACCTAATTTTAGTTCTGGCGAGTACAAGGCAGAGCTTCCAAAACCTGATGAATAAAAAAGAATGCGGAGGGCCGGAATTTCTCAATCTGTACAT
>CAZBKL010000079.1:0-2887 GCA_964492465.1 uncultured archaeon | reverse complement strand
TCCTTTGATAGAAATGGCTACTGAGCCTGATATAAAGAGCCCTGAGCAATGCCTTGAAATAGCAGAGCAGCTTGGCATGCTGCTGCGCTCTTTCAATGTAAAGCGCGGAATCGGAACCATAAGGCAGGATGTCAATATTTCCATAGAAGAGGGGGCGCGAACTGAGATAAAAGGCTGGCAGGATTTGAAAACCCTGCCAACGCTGATAGAGAACGAGATATCCAGGCAGAGCTCTCTTGTGAATATAAAAAACGAGTTGAATGAGAGGGGCTTCAAGGTTTCTGGCGCAGTTGATGTTTCTGATATTTTCGGGTTTGAATGCTACGCGCTGAAACTGATAAAATTCAGGGACATTTCTGAAAAAGAGCTGTGCAAAGGCAGGGGCTTGATGGACGAGCTTTTTGAATATCCAAAAGCCAACGGCTCTGCTGTGGCTACTGAAAAAAGCGGGCATTACAAGGCGGAATTTGAAAAGATGGAAAAGATGATGGAGTGCGATAGGGGGGATATCATAGTGGTTGTGCACGGCGGCGAAGCACGAAAAGCTGTTGCTGCGCTTGAAGAGCGGGTGAGGGAGCTCTGCATCGGGGTTCCGGAAGAGACAAGAAAGCCCAATCCTGATGGAACGACCAGTTTTGCCCGACCGCTTCCTGGCTCTGAGCGGATGTACCCGGAAACAGACTGCCTTCCTGTGAAGATAACAAAGAAAATGATTGAGAAGATTGAAAATTCGCTGCCGAAAACCATGAGCGAGAAAAAAGAGGAGCTTGAAAAATACATGCCAAAGGAAATTGCAAGCCAGCTCATCAGGTCGCAGTACCTGGGCATCTATGAGAGTATGGCTAAAAAAATAAAGGGCAAGGACGTTCTGACAGCTGTTGCCACGACATTTACCTCAACTCTGAAGGACATGAGCAGAAGCGGAATTCAGATAGACAAGATACCTGAAGCATGTTTCGAAATTATATTCACTGCGCTGGACAAGGGAAAAATAACTGCCAAGGCAATTCCTGAAATACTCGAAAGGATTGCAAATGGTGAGAATGCTGAAACAGCGCTGGGTTTATTTGAAACCCTGGATAAAGGCGAGATTGAAAAAATAATCTCAGAAGCTGTGAGGGAAAATCCCGGCTTGCAAATTTCTGTCCTGATGGGCATAGTCATGGCAAAGCTCAAAGGAAAAGCTGACGGAAAGATTGTGATGGAGATTCTGAAAAAGATGGTGAAATAATTTATGTCATGCCGATGGAATCTGTCATATCACGCAAAACTCTGTTTAGTGAATCTTTTCCATAATCAGTATCAATTTCCTGGTTGATTGTCCTTCCCAAATGGGGAGATGCTTCAACTCTTGATAATCGTATAAGCGCATCATTTTTTCCAATTAAAAATATCTCTGGTCCGTATTCTAGTATTGCACGCCCTGCTATGTAATCAGCGGGGCCCTGAGAAATATTTTCATTTACTGGCACCTCCCTCCTCCCCCAGTAATAAGGTTTAATTTCTTTGCAAACGAGCGTGGGTATTCTGATTGTGGCATCCGAAATTATGACAGAATCTATCAGAGAACCATGAGAAACGAGAAAAGGCTCTTCCCGAACCATGTTTATAACACCGAAATAATCATAATAATGTGCTGAGCCTAGACTTTCATCGCACAAATCTAGGGGGTCTGCTAGTGCTGGTCCTCTTACATGTATAATAGTTGTCCCAATAGAAGCCATATTTTTATATAAAAAATCTATTGCTTCTGGTGGTGTTATTTCTTTTTCCATGGACATTGCTCCGCTCATGCATCCACTTCCCATAAGTATGCTAAACAAAATAATCTTTTTAAGCTTGCCACTTTGTTGTGATATCAAAATATGAATTTGCCATAATCAATTAAAGAATTGTTGATAAATAATATCTATGCTAATAATCGGCATAGACCTTGGCGGCACAAAGGTGTCTGCTGCGCTGTTTTCAGGCAAGAGGGAGCTGAAGCGCGAGAGGTTCATGATAGAGATGAAGACGCGCGAAGCTGTTGTCGAGCAGATGTTCAGGATTTTTGAGAAAATCAGCAGCGGCAAAAAAATTTCTGCTGTTGGAATCGGGGTTCCTGGCTCTGTCAAGGATGGAAGGTCTGTTTTTGTGCCAAATATTCCCAGCTTGAATGACACTCCGCTGAAAAAAGCTTTTGAGAAAAAGTTCCGTGTTCGCGCTGCTGTTGAGAATGACGCAGACTGCTTTGCTTTTGGGGAATCGATACTAAGAAAGGAGAAGGACCTGATCGGCATAACAATAGGCACAGGACTTGGCGGCGGAGTTGTGATTGGCGGCGAGATATATCACGGCAACGGGAGCGCAGCTCATTTCGGGCACATGACAATAGACATGAATGGAAGAAAATGCTCTTGCGGCAGCCAGGGCTGTTTAGAGCAATACGCTTCTGGCAGGGCAATAGAAGACGAGGCTGAAAAAATTTATGGCGAGCGCATAAAGCCCGAGTCGCTGGCCAACCTCGCCAGGCGCGGCGATGCGAAAGCCATGCAGGTTTTTGACACTTTCGGCAAGCATCTTGGCATTGGCCTGTCAAACATAAATTTCATGTTCAATCCCCAGACAATTGTGCTGGGCGGCGGTGTTTCGCAAGCTTCTGACGTCTTTCTGCCGTCAGCATTAGACGAGATGAGAAAGCGTTGCTTCCTGGAAATTCCCAAAATATTAACGAGCAGCAGGGACTGTTGCTTTGGAGCTGCTATGGTGGCGATTAAGGGGAAGAAGTAGGGGCAGAGAAAGAGCTTAAAAAGGTTTACTCTTTCTATTGAATTTATGACAGACTATATTCCGAATTATGAGATAGAACATAAAATAATGCAATATCTTATAAATGAAACGGCGTGTG
>CAZBKL010000078.1:0-2970 GCA_964492465.1 uncultured archaeon | reverse complement strand
GGGTCAATGATTTTCCTGTTCTCTGAAAAAAGCTTTTCCAAGTCAGGAGAGCTCTCTGAAACACTGATTCCAAACTGCAGGACGAAGCTTTTTATTGCCTCTGGCTGAATTCCCCTTCTAGCTAGGCCTTTGACAGTGACGAGCCTTGGATCATCCCAGCCCCAAACTTTCCCTGATTCAACAAGCGGCCTGATTAAGCGCTTGCTTACAGGATAGCCTGGTATTGCCAAGCGTGAAATTGTCATAAGATTTGGCTTTCTCAATCCGAGATATTCAAGCAGCTGGAAATAAACCTGGTTTCTTATTTCATATTCCTTGCTCCTTATCGGGTGAGTTATGCCTATGGCATCAGGAGAATCCATGACAGCTGACTCAAAATCATATGTTGGCCATACGCAGTATTTGGAGCCTTGGTGGAAATGTTCGGTATAAACTATCCTGAACAGCGTCGGGTCTCTCAAAGCAGAATTCTCGGATTTCATGTTGCCTTTCATGCGGACAACAGCTTTGCCAGCTTCAAGCTCTCCTGAGAGCATTTTCTTCCAGAGCTTCAGGCTTTCTGCAGGCTTTGATGTTCTGCAGCTGCAGTTTCTTTTCTTTTCCCTGCTCTCCTTGACTTTTTCATCAGGGCAGGTGCAAACATAAGCATTGCCCTCTTTCAGGAGCTTTTCGCAAAGCTCATAAAAAAGAGGCATGTAATCAGAAGCATAAACTTCAGAATCCCATTTTATGCCAAGCCATTTCAGGTCGCTCTTAATCTCATCAACAAACTCTGCTTTTTCCTTTTCGGGGTTGGTGTCATCCCAGCGCAATATGCACTTTCCTTTAAACAAGTCTGCTACTGAACGGTCTAGCCACATGGCTTGTGGGGGCGCTATATGCAGGGCAGCTGCATTAGGCTCTGGAGGAAGCCTAGTCACAAGGCCAACGCAGGCATTTGGAACCTTGCTCTTGATTTTCTCAATATCTGTTTTCTCAGCTTTTTCGTCATAATGGAACTTTTTCATGGCTTTTTCTATTTCATCCCTGCCCATGGCATTGACTTCCATCACAATACTGGAAATTGCCTTAACAGCAGATTCCATGTCCTTTTTGCATTCAGGCATCTCAGCAATGACTTTTCCCACAACTCCTGATTGCACAGCTTTGCCGTACTCCTGGGCGTTCTTAAGCGCATGCTTGAAAGCAAGAATCTTCAGCTGCTCCTTGTCCATTTATCATCACAATAATTATGATATAGCAGGGAATCTTATAATCTTTTTATGCTTTTGATAGGAAGCATAATACATGGCTGATATCGGCATATTTGCTTCTATAATAACCCAGCTGAATAAGTTGGGATTCTACGGTTTCGTACTGCCTTGGTTGCTGATGTTTGCCCTTGTATACGGACTTCTGAAGCGCTCAAATGTTTTTGGCGAAAAAGGCGACAAAGTAGCAGCTGTTGTTGCCATGGCCCTTGCTTTCTTCGTAACAGCTTACACAAGCATAGGTGATTATTTCATAACTCTTTCAGGATTAGGCGGAATGCTCCTTGGGGCTTTGCTCATAGTTGTTCTATTTTTCGCTCTTCTGGGATTCCAGCCAGACAACCTTGGAGGAGTGTTCACTGGATGGACCACAGTTGCTTTTCTTGGGCTTGTGGGCGTGATAGTCTTTTTTGTGCTTGGCGGCGGGCAGCTTTCGGGGATATCAGTTGACAATGAAACAACTGCTGCTATTTTCATGATAATAGTTGTGGCAATTGCTGTTCTGTTTGTGACAAAGGGCGATGGAGGGGGCAGTGCACAACGTGCGGCACAGGGTAAACAGGAATGAGAAGAGAAAGCCAACCTTTTAATATTTTTCATGCAAATTAATTGTATTGTGATAATATGGCTGATATGGGAATTTTTGCGGGAATAATAACACAGCTTAACCACCTAGGATTCTACGGCTTCATACTGCCATGGCTTCTGATTTTTGCCCTTGTTTACGGCTTGATAATAAAGTCAAAGGTTTTGGACGCCAAGCCAGCGGGTGCTGTGGCACTGGCTATTGCGTTCTTCATAACAGCTTTCAGCGGTATAGGAAACTATTTCATAGCTTTGTCAGGGCTCGGAGGCATGCTGTTTGGCGCGCTGCTCATAGTTGTGCTTTTCTTTGCTCTTATTGGATTTGATGTTTCCAAGCTCACTGAGGCATTCAAAGGCTGGGAATCAGTTGCTGTGCTTGCGCTTATCGGGATAATAATCTTCTTTGTGCTGGGCGGCGGCTTCCTTTCTGGAATAGCTGTAAACACAGAAACCATGGCTGCTGTATTCTTGGTAATAGTGGTGGCAATTGCTGTCATTTTCGTGACAAAATAGGCAGAAATATCGGAATTTAGCTTTTTCTCGGCGTCTGTTCAGCAGTTTGGCTCGATTTCTGAAAAGAGGCTCCGAAACCTTTATATAGTTTGTTACTAGTAGATAATTACTATTTTACGACAAAAGTGATGCTCATGAAACAGGCAAAACTGATGACCCTGAAGCACTGCAAATTCTGCAAGGAGGGCAGGGTAATAGAAAACAGGACAAAAGAAATGGTTTTTTGCTCGCTCTGCGGGCATGAATTCAGGCCAAAGTAGGTTGATTCTATAATAAGGTGAATTAAAATGCAAAAAGGCCGAGATTTGGAAGAAATAATAAATGAATTCTATAGAGTATCATGGACTCTTGTTGATGATTTGACAATAACAGAAATACCTGATGGTGACCCCCATTAGAGAAAATATCACTAGTTTTGTCAAATGTGTCAAAAGAAGTTATGATAAACTTACAACAGAAAGTTATGGCGAAGCTTACGAGTCATTAGAAAAAGCAAGCGCGGGGATGATTAGGCTTTGTAGATATAAAAACGAGCATTTACCAAACGTTGATTCTGAACTGTGCAGAGAGTGCTCAGAAGCATATAGAGCATTGCCCGAACCAAAAGCGGATATATTTTTTA
>CAZBKL010000077.1:0-3063 GCA_964492465.1 uncultured archaeon | reverse complement strand
TCTCGTCTGTAACTTTCTTCCTGATGCCGTCTGGCCTTAGAACATAATTTACTCCCGGATATTTCTCGCCGTTCAGCACATAGCCTTTCATGCGCTCAAGGTTTATTTCATTTACCCTTTCAGGAACTGTCAAGTCCCTGGCAACAAGTACAGGAACCCCAACTTCGTTTATGCTTATTCTTGTGTCAGGCGCAACAACAGCACGGGCAGAGAAGTTAACTCGCTTTCCTGTTAAGTTTCCGCGGAACCTGCCCTCTTTCTTCTCAAGCCTCTGGACAAAAGTTTTCAATGCCCTTCCGGAGCGATGCCTTGCAGGGGGTATGTTGGCTATCTCATTGTCTATCATCGTGGTAACATGATATTGCAGGAGCTCCCATATGTCGCTTATAATAAAGTCCGGAGCGCCGAGCTCCATGTTCTTTTTCAGCCTGTCATTTATCCTCACAACGTCAACAAGCTTGTGGGTTATGTCATCTTCGCTCCTGCCGCCTGTTTCTAGCGTGATGCTTGGCCTCACAGTAACAGGAGGTATTGCTAAAACTGTTAATATCAGCCACTCTGGGCGGCCTCCCCCAATTTTAAGCGTCCTGACTTCCTCGTCTGTTATCTTTTCCAGCCTCTCCCTTACTTCTTCTGATGTTATTTTTCTCTGCCCTTCAAAGAAGTTTGTCGGCTTCTCAAATGTCATGTCTTTCTGCTCTGTTCCGCAGTGAGGGCACTTTTTAGAGGCTTTCTTGTAAATATCATCAAATTTCTTCAGCTTCTTTATCTCCTCGTCACTGACAAGAAGCCTTGAGCATTTTTTGCAGACCACCTTGAGTATATTATAAATTCTCTTTCCATAAAGCGGGTTTATCACAGGCTTGACAAGCTCCATGTAACCAAAGTGCCCCAGGCAATGCCCGATGGTGCCGCCGCATACCTTGCATCGCAAGCCGGGATCTATAACTCCGAGCCTGAGATCACATAGTCCGCCGTCAACAGGGAAGCCGTCTGAGTCGTAAAGCTCTGCTTTTGTTATCTCAACAGATGACATGTCCTTTATCATTGCCGGCGACAAAAGCCCGAACCCGATTGATTTTACTATTGACATTTTCATCAACCTAATATTTTTTCTGGTTGTGAAAATTCCGGAAAGGTTTTCCTTTCCGAGAGTTTTTTCACCTACTCACTGACATTTATTCTCGGATAAATTCCAATGCACTTAAGCTCGTTCAGCATCAAATGGAAAGCATAGCTTATTTCAACGTCAATTATCTTGCTCTTCTTGCACACAGGGCAGTATTTCCTGCCTTTTGGTATGTCCAGCGTGGCAACTAATCCACAATCAACACAAACAGGTACTGTAGACTTGTCGCTTGAGAACCTCTCTTTCAGCAGCAGCGCTGCGCCGTGTGCCAGAAGGCAGTCTTTCTCCATCTCTCCCAATCTCAGGCCTCCTTGCTTGCTTCTTCCTTCTGTCGGCTGCTTTGTAAGCAGTGTGACAGGGCCGCGCCCTCTCGTCTGCAATTTATTGGCTACCATGTGATGCAGCTTCTGGTAATAGATTGGGCCGACAAGTATGGTGCCTTCAAGCCTTCTTCCTGTTATGCCATCATACATCGATTCCTTTCCGTCTTCCCTGAAGCCTGCTTTCCTGAGAGATTTTCTTATGCTGTTTTCACTAACATCGCTGAAGACGCTACCGTCAACGTCAGAAGCTGAAAGGGCAGAAACTTTCGCGCCGACTATTTCAAGCAGCTGCCCGATTGTCATTCTTGATGGTATGGCGTGCGGGTTAACTATTATATCAGGTATTATTCCGTCTGCTGTGAACGGCATATCCTCTTCTGGTAGTATTAATCCTATGACGCCCTTTTGCCCATGGCGCGAAGCAAACTTGTCCCCCAATTCAGGAACCCTTTGCTCCCTGACGCATACTTTTACAAGCCTGTTGCCGTCTATGGTTTCTGTAACCAACACTTTGTCCACAACGCCCTTCTCGCCGTATCTTATGGTCTCAGAAGTCTCTCTCCTGTTTTGCGATTCGAGCATAAATGATTCCACGGGGCCAAAGAATCTCAGCGGCGATATTTTTCCAACAAGAACATCCTCGGATTTGACGTCAACCTCAGGGCTTATTATGCCGTCCTTGTCCAAAAACGCATAGCTCTCTTCTGCGCGATAACCGCGAACAGACTTGTCAGGCAGCCTTATCTCGTCCCGCTCTATTCCCCAGTATTTTTTCTCCTCTGTTTCATATGTGCGGAAGAAAACAGACCTTCCAAGCCCGCGCTCAATGCTCGCCTTGTTCATTATCACGGCGTCTTCCATGTTAAATCCCTGGTAGCTCATTATCGCAACAATGATATTCTGCCCCTGGGGATGGTCGTCAATTTTTATCTCTTTTGAAACAAATGTGTTTATCAAAGGAACCTGCGGATACAGCAGCAAATCTGATTTTGTATCTGTCCTTATCAGATAATTGGTTGAATATATCCCTAATGCCTGGCCGCACATCTTTGCCCCTATATTTACCCTGTCGCCTCTGTTGTAATTTGAGAACGGGATAAGATTTGCAGAAATCCCCAGCATGAAACTAGGGCTTATTTCCATGTGCGTGAAAGGGAGATTTTTCTCCAGGTCATTTGGCCACAATGCGACCAGCATCTCATCCTCCTCTTCTGCGTCAAGGTATTCCACTATTCCCTGCCTGAGTAGGTCGTCCCAGTGAAGCTTTCCCTCGGTTATCATTTCCATATGCTTCTCTGTTAATTTTGGCTTGCCGTTTTCAACAACTATAAGAGGCCTTTGCATCCTTCCGGCGTCGCAGTTTATTCTCATCTCATCAAAATCTGATAAGTATGAAACTCCGAGATTCTGGTTTATC
Source organism: uncultured archaeon (assembly GCA_964492465.1). Taxonomy (GTDB): domain Archaea; phylum Aenigmatarchaeota; class Aenigmatarchaeia; order GW2011-AR5; family JAHLMP01; genus CAZBKL01. The sequence continues at coordinate 194 of CAZBKL010000077.1, read as the reverse complement.
AGCCCCATTTTTCTCTTGTCCCTTATTTCTTTTGCAAGTTCCGTGTGCTGTTTAGTTTTTCCTATGATTTTTCCTTTCATGAAAATGAAGCTGCCTTCATCGCTAAGGTATTTTTTGACTATTTCTTCAACAGGCTTTGTATCAACAACAGATTCTGATATGACAGCCATCGTAGCCAGATACTTTCTCAGTCC
>CAZBKL010000076.1:0-3276 GCA_964492465.1 uncultured archaeon | reverse complement strand
AAATATATTATTGAATTTTCGTCTTCATATCTGCTTACAAGATTTCCCGCGTTTATGAATTTCTTTATATCCTCAATTCCTTTCAGTTCTATATAACTTTTCAGGTCAGGGCATTTTTTCACATTTATTACACGGGCCTGGTAAGGCTCATCGAGCTCTGTTATAGCAATGTACGGCTCTGTTATCAGCTCTATTACAGTGGAGTCAACAACACGCACTATGCCGTCGGGGGAAGTTGAAACAACAGCAAACTTCTCCTCAAAAGACGATGAGAAAAAAGCTTTGCTTATGTCGGCACCCATAAGCTCCTGAAAATTTCCACTATCCTTCCGTACAATAGGATTCGGTATTATTATGTCGCCAGCTTTCATGGACCTCATTATCAGAGCCTTGTTAAGGTCATCGCTCGTCAGATGTATTGTAAGCCCCCTGCGAGTCACTGCAAGAGTTATCTTCTTGGCATCCTTAGCTTTCACTTTTCTTGCAATAGCATAATCTCCTATATTGGAATCGCAATTCCTTCTTGTTATTCCATCGATTCTTATTATATCTGTTCCTATATCTGACTGGTAAGCCAAGAAGCAAACAGCGCTTGTCTGCCTCTTGCCACGAATTTCTAATATATCGCCTTCCTCGATGACAAGCTCTTTCATTTTATCTGCATCTATCCTGGCTATTCCTGTGCCATAATCCTCCCTTTGCACAAGGTCGCCTACCCGAAGCTTGGCTTCAATTTTTGATTTCTGACCTGTCATGTTTACCTGAAATATATCGATGGAAATGTCTTTAAATTATCAACTGGCGCATGACACGGTCATACCAATCACGCTTTCTGCTACTACCCTGAAAATCCTTTTTTATTCTTTTATAATGAAAAGAGCAATTTATGATACTGCCTGATCATGAGATAAAAAAAGAGCTGGCGCTGGGAAAACTGAGAATAGAAAATATAGAAGACCCTGAAAAACAGATACAGGCAGCTTGGGTTGACCTGAGGCTTGATTCAATCTTCAGGACATTCAAGAACCTTCATCAGCCATATATCGACATAAAGAATCCTGGAGAATACACAGAATTGTTTGACGCTAAGAACGACGGCTTTATACTGCACCCAAACGAATTTCTTATCGGAATGACAAAAGAGAGCGTAAGAATACCCGACTATCTGGCAGCTTATGTTGACGGGCAATCTTCGCTTGGAAGGCTTGGAGTAATTTCCCATGTAACTGCCGGTTGGATAGACCCGGGGTTTAGCGGAAATATAGCGCTGGAAATAATAAATATAGGAAAGATACCAGTGAAGCTATACCCTGGCATGAAGATATGCAAGCTGATCCTTTTCAGACTCTCGTCTCCGGCTGAGATGCCCTACGACAAAAGGAAGGAAGCAAAATACAAGGGGCAGAGCGAGGCTTTGCCCAGCAGGATAAACAAGGAGTTCCAGAAATAGCTTATTTTCAGCATCATCAAAATACAGTAAGCTTCTATTTGTTTTGGTATTTGTAGATAAAAGAAGTTTCAGGTTTTCTCTTCCTGAAAAGTTTTTCCTTGATTTTCCTGACAATATCACCCAATTTGCTCGGCTTCTCATGAACATGCTTATATGCATGGTGATCTTTTTCAAAAACACCAGCCAATTGCTCTCTCAAAACCATGATCACGGCAAAGATGGCTATTATTACTATAAAAGTTATTGCTATTGTAAAAATATCCGGCCACGTGCTCTGAGGACCTGCAAAGACCACTATGCTGGTGTAGTTTATTACATTGGGCGAAACCTTCCTGTTCACGATATAATTTATGGAAACAACATCCTGCTGCTTGATGGAAGACACCAAGAAAAGAAAAGCAGGGTCCTTCTCAACTATGCTGTAGTTCTCTTTGGTTGTAATTGTTATGTTGTCAGCTGAAGATGCAAATGCCTTTGGAACAATATCATATATCATCACGTTTCTTCTTTCCGAGCCGTTGTAGAAAATTCTAACGTCAAGGCTCGAATGATCGCTGTATATATCAAGGCTCTTTATGATGACTATGTTGTTGTTCAGCTCAGCGCTTGCCTGGTCATCTATGGGATTGTTGCTGCCAAAATATGAATTTATTTTTTCTACCAATGAGGTTGTGTTAGTCATTATGGAATTCATGTACACCGCGCTGTATTTCTTCTCTATCACGCCAGCTGAATAATGTTCATATGGCAGCAGCATGGTGGTGCTTGTGGTTGTTGAAGCCACATTCGTCACCGTTGTTGTGGTCATCCCTGTTGATATGTTCAGGCCGGAGCTTTCAGAGTCAGATGATGAAGAAGAAGTTGTAGAAGTTGTGCTGGTGGTAGTTGTCTGTGTCACTCCCCAAAGCCCTGTGGCAAAAGAAACATTCTGATATATGCTGGTAAAATTTATGGTACCTCCTGATTCAGCAAGCACAAAAGAAGGAGCAAGAAGCAGTGCTATTATTATCATTGCCATTATTCCGATTCTTTCTTTTGATGCCATTTCATGTCGCACCGAAACCTAAGAAAAATTAGGGCTGGGTCCTGAAAAGTATTTTGTATGTAGTCCACCAGTCGCTTAAAATACGAGTTCCTGAAGGTATTATCATTCTTAATGACATTGTCTGCGTCCCGGCAACTGTTACGTTCATAACAACACCCTGAGTTATGTTATAGTCATTTGTCACATTCAGCTTATTGCTCGTGCTTATGCTTTCAGAAGCATTTCTCAGAGTTGCATAATATGTTATGTTGCCTTCTGTAGCATTCTGAAGAGTGATATTATAGCCAGTTGAAGCAGATGTCCAGTTGTTCATTTTGAACTGGACCATGCCATAAACAGCTTCTGTTATGTTTACAGTAAAGTTGAATTCCCAGTAATCAGTGCCGTTCACAAAAGCAGCATTCTTCACAGATGTTATGTTTGTTATGTTTACCATCATCTTTGTAGTGACGTTAGTGGAGCCAGCTGAAGTAGGCGTGGTGTTTATACCCTGCATATTTGTGCCGTCTATGGTGGAGTTGAAAGTTGAGTTAAGCGCAGATGCATTTGTATCAGCATTGAAATAAACAGTGATGTTTTTTATTCCAACAGAATTATTTATGGTTATGTTATTGCCTGATTTGAAGCAGTCATCGGAGCAAACACCGTTGGTGACAGTGACCAAAGATAAGTCAGATTTTATATAACTGTAATTGACAACAGATTTCAAAACGAATCCAGGAGGAATGAATATATTTGTTTTTTATATCGGGGATATTTGTTATGATTCCTTTTCTTACAA
>CAZBKL010000075.1:0-3314 GCA_964492465.1 uncultured archaeon | reverse complement strand
AAACAAAATACGAGCAAGCTTTAATTGGTTCGGCTGCGAAAGCATTAAGTAATGTGATTTGAAATGGCAAGGAAAAAAGCTGAAAAGCCCCGCGATGAAGGCAAGGCTCCTGAAAAAGCCCAGGAAAAGCTGGATCCTGCTGCTGAAAGGAAAAGGGAAAATTTCAGGAGGCGGAAGCTCAAGCTCGCGCAGGAGTATTCTGATATTGTTGTCAAGAAGTTCAAGAAAGTTGTGAAAGCTGTCGTTCTCTTCGGCTCCTTCACGAGAAAGGACTTCCATGAAAAAAGCGACCTGGATTTGCTTGTTGTTATAGACGACACCACAGCCAGGTTCACTCCTGAGATGAAAGAAAGCTTTGACGAGAAGCTCAGGATTATTGGAAAAGAGATTTCTGCTGACATTTCTGTGCAGCCGTCCTGGACACTAATGGAATTCTGGGAAATGGCAAGAATCGGCCACCCGCTGCTCTACACAATTGTTAGGGACGGGTGGGCGCTTTATGATACAGGCTTTTTCATTCCTGTTCGCAAGATGCTTGAAGCAGGCAAGGTTCCCCACACGCTTGAAGCAATTGAGCTGCTCATGCACGAGGCTCCGAAAAAGATTCAGCGCGTTGAGAACGCAAAGCTCTACATGATAGCAGAAGACTTGTACTATTCCATGCTCAATTCTTCGCAGGCAGTTCTGATGTTCATGGGCAGGAATTCGCCTACTCCCAGGTATGCTTCGAGGGATGTTGACGAATACCTTGTGAGGACAAAGATACTGCCGAAAAAATACCTGAAGCACCTGGAGCAGGTTGTTAAGTTCAGAAAAGACGTGGAGCACAAGATTATCAAGAAGGTTTCAGGCGAGAAGCTCGACATGCTCATAAAGAATGCAGAAGAATACGTGGAAGAGATGCTTAAGATTCTGGCAGGCATGCAGCACAAGAAAAAGGAAGCGATAATAATCAAAAACTATGAGATCATGATTAAAGGCGTGGTTTCTGCTCTCAAATCAATGGACAAGCTGCCAAAAGACCCCAAAGATTTGCCAGCTGCTGTGAAAGAGCACCTGACAGGCACGAAGAGAATAAGCCCGTTCTACGAGGACCTTCTGAAACAGGTCGCAACAATGAGAAAAATGGTTGATGAGAAGCAGCTCAGCAAGATTACTGAGCGCGATGTTGAGATGACCAGGGAATATGTGAGGCGCTTTATCCGCGAGATAAGCATATTTCTTGACAAAAAGCAGGTTCCTGAAAATGAGCAGCAATGAAGATATTTCTGTCAACATAAAAATAAAATCTATTTAAATACTTTTACTTTTTAGTAATTACTATGACATATTTAGAAGCAATTGATGGTATTTTTAATGAAATAAAACTACCCGATGGAGATAACCCAATAGGGCATATATTTATCCCAACCAGTAATACTGCTCCAGAAGCATATCGTAATAAAAAAGGTTGGATTACAGGTCTTGACCCGTTTGGAAATTTTAAATTGGGGCAGGAAATAACAGGCGCTCTGATATCAGACGGTGAAATATCAGGAAGAAGAGGGTATGCTCCTCTTCGGCTACAGGATTTTTTTAACGCGACTCTTAATGGTACCAAAGCCTTTGTAGGTGAAGAAGATATTTCTTTCCAAGAAATGCTCAATCTCTACTCAATACATAATAGAGAGTTGCTGCTAGGACACGGTTATATAATGCATAACCCTGTTGTTAAATCTGAAGGTGGAAAAATCGTGCTTAACAAAAAGGAAAGTACGGTAATAAAAGCAAAGATATACCCGGAAAACATTGTTAAAACCCTCAGTGAAGCGGGGCTTCTCATGCTGAATTCTAGAGATTTAAAGGGATATTGCGGTGGCGCAATTTTTGATGGAAGAGGCTTCTCTTCTGTCAGGTCGTCATGCAACCGCGAATTCGGGGGCTTACATGTAGTTGCAGATGAATTGTCGAGAACTAACAGTTACTACGTCGCCGCTTTCGTGAAAAGGAAATATCCATCGAAAATAAGAGTTCGAAACGTCGATCCGATTTAATAATTTTTATTGCTAAATCTAGTCATGATTTCAGCTAGAGTTGGCGATATTACCAAGGAAGTTTGCGATGCAATGGTCAATCCTGCGAATTCTTCAGGCTCCATGAACGGTGGAGTCGCTCTTGCAATCAAAAATGCTGGCGGCAGTGAGATAGAGAAAGAGACCATGGGCAAAGCCCCGATACCTATTGGCTCTGCTGTTGCAACAAAAGCCGGAAAACTGAAATGCAAGTTTGTGATTCATGCTCCTACGATGAACAAGCCTGTTGAAAGAATCAGCGTTGAGAATGTGAAGAAAGCAACTTATGCTGCACTGAAGCTTGCATCTGAATTAGGAATCAGGAAAATTGCTTTTCCTGGCATGGGAACAGGAGTTGGCTGCGTTGCTTATGATGAAGCTGCCAGGGCTATGATAAACGAGATGAGGAAGTTTGGCGATATGGAGATAATTGTTGTGGATATAAATGAGGATTTTATTGATGCTTTCAGGAGGGAGCTTTCTATTTGAAAACTTCCCCAGCTTCTTCTGACCAGAAAAGGAGGTCAAGCTCGTCCATTGGTATGCCAGACTTCTCGGAGAATTTCTTCATCTGCTCTTCAAGTTCCTGGTATTTTTTTGGGGTCAGGGTTGCTGGAATTGAATCTATTGCCCCATGCTTTTTCAGGTTCTTCAATATATGCCTGTCAAGTATTGCAATTTCCTGCCCCAGGCCTATGTTGCGCATGAAGTGGCTGGCTTCCTTGTAGCCGTAGCCTTTGACGTTTTTCACAAGCCAGTCCCTGAGCTCAGATGGCTGGTCCCTGAAGCTGCTTATGGCAGTGCGGATTTCAGGAAACTTCTCCCTGGCTTCTATCACGTATTTTGCTTTGTTGTTCGGAAACCGGCAAAGCAAGTTTGCCCGGATTTGCTTCTCACTGCCTGAATACAGAAGCCCGCTGGCAGCCAAGCTTTCAACAGAGCTCCAGCAAGGCTTTGCTTTGGATTGCGGCGTAAGAAGGCAGAAAACAAGCTCATGAAGCAGATGCTCTTCGCTCCTGGGCTTTTCGAATTCCATCAGCCTTTTTCTTATTGCCTGCTTTTTCTGGGAATATGATTTCATGAGTTCTTGCAATGCCATGGTATTTTTAATCTTTACATGGTTAAATTTCTATAATGAACCCCTATATTGAGATTATAAGGCCGTTCACGTCATTGCTCTCTGCTTTCGGAGGTCTGAAAGGCGCTCTTGTCGTCGGCTCTGTTTCACTGCAGCTTATATTAACAGCAGCTGTTGCTGTTTTC
>CAZBKL010000074.1:0-3315 GCA_964492465.1 uncultured archaeon | reverse complement strand
GCTTTTCTACAGATAGCTTAAAAATGGCTGCTTACGACCCTGCTGGCAAATCTGTAATTTTCGCCGGTCCTATGCCACAATATGTTTTTTCTGAGATAACAAGCCAAATGCTCTTACTGGGCTGGTTGTCGGTTTTGAGCGACATAAAAAGATTTGATATAAATAATGGAGAGGATTTGGGCAGGCATTTCCATGGCGACGAAAATCTGAAAAAAGAGCTGGAAAAAATGAATCTTCCCGAGAGGTATTCTATTATGAAGGCAACGGTCAATGAAAGAAAACTAGATGATTTAATTAAGGCTGCAGAAGGCATGAAAAAGGAGCATGGCATAAAGTATGTGATTTATTTTCCTTCAACGAGTGTTGAGAGCGTACAAATATTCACGGAAAAATAGTAAATAAAAAATCTTATAAATATTTAATGATTTGTTTTGAAGCTCTTTCGTCTTCCGTCGTTTTCAAACCCTTTTAAAGCTTCCAGCCTAAAAATTATGCTATGAAAATGGCTGTTAATGTATTCTCAATGGGATTGCTGGTGTTTCTGGCAGTGGCAATGCTTGCACTGACTTCAGTTGCTTTTGCCCTTGGAAACGAAGCAAGCATCTCCATACAAGTTCTCAAATACGAGCCTTCTCCTGCAGCGCCTGGACAGTATGTTGACATCTGGCTTAATGCGGAAAACAGCGGGTTTCAGCCAGCAGACAAAATTACCATAGAGTTGCTTCCTGAATATCCTTTTTCCCTAGACATCAGCGAGAATGCCACAAGGTATTTTGGCAGCATAGGTTCAAACGGGAATGCCCAGGTGAAATACAAAGTCCGTGTGGCAGCCGGTGCCATAGACGGCTGGAATGGCATGAACGTAAGGTACAATGTTGGCGGAGGCGATTCATGGGTAACTAATAATATCAGCATACTTGTGAGAACGCAAGACGCTGTCGTTTCAATTGAAAGCGTTAAAACCGAGCCTTCGCAGATGGCTCCTGGAAAAGAATCTGTTCTCAATATTACCCTGAAGAACATGGCCGCATCATTGCTTAAGGATGTTACGCTAAAGCTTGACCTGTCTTCGGTTTCAATCTATCCTATTGGCACAGCAACAGAAAGCAAGATATACTTCCTTCAGCCTAGTGAAGCAGGCAGCATATCTTTCAGCCTGCTTGCAGGTTCATCAATGGAAGCAGGCGCTTACAAGATACCTATAAACATAACATATTCTGATTATGCAGGCACCAGCTACCTGAAAATGGATTATATAACTGTGATAGTTGGCGGAATTCCTGAGATTTCTGCTGGAATTGAGAAGACTGAGATAACGAAAGCCGGCAGCCCAGGCAAAGTGACTTTCAACATAATAAACAAGGGGCTGACAAGCGTAAAGTTCCTTCAGGCTACCTTGAACAAGTCTTCTGATTATGAAATAACATCACCATCAAACCAGATTTATGTAGGCAAGCTTGATTCTGATGATTACCAGACAATAGAATTCAGCGTTTTTGTGAAGCCTGATGTAAAAAGCCCTGTCAAATTCTTGCTGGAACTTGACTACAAAGACGCCAACAACAACCACTTTTCAGACAACAAGTTGGTGGAAATGAGGCTTTACAGCGCAGACGAGCTCGTAATGTTCAACCTCAGCTCCGGAGGCGGCTTGCCAATCTGGCTGATTGCAATAGCTGTCTTAATAATCGCTTATCTGGTTTACAGGAGATTTTTCAGGAAGCAGAGAAAATAATTTTTTATCCTTAGCATCATAGTTTATTCATCGTGCTATTTATGGTAAACTACTTCAGGCTCATAAAAGGCTACATAACCCAGAGAAAGATACGCTCGCTTCTCACAATAATAGGAGTTTTCATAGGAATAGCAGCTGTCTTTTCTCTTGTTTCCATTGGCCAGGGGATGCAGAAATTCATAGACGAGCAGTTTCAGGCTTCAGGCAGCAACAGGCTGACTGTCACGCCAGGGGGTGGCATGGCCACTTCTGCTCCTGGCTCATCGTTTGTTTCTGCAAAGCTGTATGAAAAGGATGTTGAAACAGTTTCCAGGTCAAGGGGAGTTGAGAATGCTGGCGGGTATCTTCTGCGCGGCTCTGTTTTTGAATCTAACAAGGAGAGCAAGAACGGCTATATCCTGGCAATGCCGACTGACACTGTTACCATAAGCTATTCAAAGCAGGTTGATTTCATGCAGGTGGAGACCGGCAGGTACCTGAATTCCAATGACAAGTTCAGCGTCGTTATCAGCTACAGGACCGCTTACACTGAATTCAAGAAGCCTGTTGGCCTGGGAGACAAAATAAAAATAAGCGGCTTTGATTTTACTGTAGTGGGAATAAGGAAGAAATCAGGAAACCCCATTTATGACAGAATGTCCCTCATACCAAAAGAAGCTGGCAAGGACGTTTACAATTCCAGCGACGAAGTTTCCATGATAATAGTGCGGACCATAGACAGCTTCAAGCCAGAGGATGTTGCTGAATATGTGACAAAAGACCTCAGGAGAGAGCGCAATGTGAAGAAAGGCGAGGAAGATTTCACTGTGCAAACAGCCCAGCAGTCAATAGAAACCTTCAACTCCATACTGGGAATGGTTTCCATGTTCCTTGTGGGAATAGCTTCCATATCCCTTATTGTCGGAAGCGTTGGCATAATGAATTCCATGTACACTTCTGTTATGGAGCGCACAAGAGAGATAGGAATAATGAAGGCGATTGGAGCGAGAAACTCTGACATAGCAATGATATTCCTCATAGAATCAGGAATTTTAGGAGCAGTTGGCGGCATAGCAGGAATTATATTCGGAACCATACTGGCTAAAGGCACAGAATTTGCAGCCAAGCTATATGGCATAGAGCTTTTCCAGTCTTATATCACGCCAGAGCTTGTAATAGGTTCGCTGGCGTTTTCGTTCATTATCGGAGCCCTTTCAGGCTTTTTCCCTGCGCTTGAGGCAGCTGGACTGAAGCCTGTTGAGGCATTCAGGTACAAGAAGTGATTGAGATGAGCACAATATTGAGCTATTTGAAAATGGCAATTGGCGACCTTGGACACAGGAAAAAAAGGACAGCGCTTACCATGATAGGCATATTGATAGGAATAGTTGCTGTAGTCTCGTTAGTTTCAGTTGGCCAAGCTCTCCAGGGCTCAATAGAAGAGCAGTTCAAGTCTCTTGGCTCTGACATGATTCTTATAACGCCCGGTAGCGGCGTGGGAGCTTCATTTGGCCCGACGCAAGGCGGAAAGCTGACAGACCATGACATTGATGTCATAAAAGGCGTTCGCGGTGTTGACCTTGTTGGCGGCATCATTGCCA
>CAZBKL010000073.1:0-3661 GCA_964492465.1 uncultured archaeon | reverse complement strand
ATTCCACTGACCCTTAGCTTAATAGCCTGAGAATAAAATAAAGCAGGACCGGCAGCAGAAGGGCAGCCAGGCATAATATCATCATGGTGAGCATGCTTTTCCTGAAGCCTTCGTGGCGAAAGCCGAAAGCCAGCCCCACTATCATTCCGCCTGCGTGGGCTATGTATGAAATTCCCTGCTCTCCTGCGAACAAGCCGAGAGAATTGTAGATGATGTAGAGTATCCCTATCACTCCCAGCGGCATTGGAACTGTAAAAGGGTAGAATGACATGTCAAGCGGCTTTATCAGCATGCCAGCTCCTATCAGCGCAAAGATGCCTGCAGAAGCGCCGATTAGTATCACGCTGGGCGCATAGAAGAATAGCGAAATCAAATCACCTGCGAGCACTCCGAGGAAAAATACCAGAAGCATTCTTCCTCTCCCAAGCTCGCCCTCAAGCGATGCTCCGAAGAAAAGAAGCACGAACATGTTCGAAAGCAGGTGCGCGATGTCAAAATGAATGAACGCGCAAGTGAGGAAGGTCCAAGGCTTTGCAAAGGCATTGATACCAGAGAATCCGAACTCGTTCAGCAGATAATCGCCGCTAATTCCATTTGAAACTACAAGAATTGAGGCGCCGAATGCTAGGAAGCATATCACTATCAGCGCAAATGTCGCGTTCATGAGAATAGATTGGAAATGGAATTTTATATTTTGCTTAAAAAGCTGCTTTTTCATTTCTATATAATGTACGAGGAAATCATTCTGGGCGCTGAATTATGTGGTTTAGCTTATGCAGCTCTTGAGATTTTGCCATTGGCTGCAAAGCACGAGTCTTACAGCCATTTGAAATCCATAAAGGAAAGCGATATCGGAGAGCATAATTTCGCCCCTCTTTCAGAGCTTCAACCAGAAGGCTACATGACAGGGGCAAAAGTTTACCTTAATCCAGAAAGAATTGATGATAAACTAATAAGAATTCTTATTAATACTGCAAAACACCTTCCATTGAACCGATGGGCAGACCAGTCATTGATAAAATTTCTTAAAAACAAGACATTTGAAGGAAAGCCTGCTTTGAATTATATTTACAACACTGGATATCAAAAGTAAAAAAATTAAAAAGAAATGAGTCCAGAGGGATTTCCGACTTTGTGTCCGCGAGTTTTTCTTTCTCTCGGGACAGCGTCTCTTTCTTTTCTTAAAAGAAAGAGAGGTTGTTTCGAACCCTCGACCTTCTGATTAAGAGTCAGCTGCTCTACCAGGCTGAGCTATGGACCCGTGGTTTGAAAAAATATGAGTGTCGAACAGATAAATAACTTAAAAATCATCAGGAATAAATTCAGTACTTCCTCTTCTTTCTCGCCGGCGCCTTCCACTTGAATTTTTCGTGGCTGAGCTTCGTGGACTTCCCGAATCCGCAGGCTGCGCAGAAGCTCTTCCTTATGTTATATGAATGGCGCCCGCACCTTCGGCAGCGTATGTGCGTTATAGTTTTATGCTTTCCGAATGATGGCGTCCCCTTTGACATAGAAACCCACTTTTCCCAAATTCCCCTTAAAACCAAAAACAGCTTATTCAGGCGAGACAAATAATATGTTATCCCCTCTCACAAGGACTGTGCCAAGCTTTGTGACAACTTCTTTGTTGCGCTCCTCGGCATCGTTTAGCCACATGTTAAGGTGGAGGTCCATTGCCTGGAGGAGCCCTGAAATCTCAGAGCCGTTTTTTATTTTTATGAGAACGCGCTTTCCTTTTGCGCCGTTCAAAACATCTATTGGCCTTTCCAAATTAAACACCTTGCAAATGCAAAATTTAACTGTTAATTAATCAGTATTAAACTTTAAATAGCTAAACTATTAAAATCTTATTTCACTCAATCTTATTATCAAATGAGCGAGAATATTTCAAGGTGTATAATATGGCGTTATGGCACAGGGGCTCCAAGAGAAAGCTCACAGGAGGACTGCTTCGCGAGAACTCGAAAAAGAGGAGAATGGAGCGCGGAAGGGACAGCGTGCATGTAAAGATAGCCAAAAGAAAGGCTTCCAAGCTGAGGGTAAGGGGCGGTAATGAGAAGATGGTCCTGCACTCAGAGAACTTTGCAAACATTGCTGTCGGAAACCAGATAAAGCGGGCAAAGATACTGAGCGTGATAAAGAACCCGGCTAATCCGCACCTGGTAAGGCAAAACATAATAACAAAAGGGTGCACCATCCAGACAGAGCTTGGAAAAGCTGTTGTAAAATCAAGGCCTGGGCAAGACGGCCTGGTTAACGCGATCCTTGTGGAGGAGAAATAGATATTTTCTTAAAAAAATATTTCAAGCATTTCAAATATTTATAATCAATAGCTAATAATAAATAGAAATAAGGCGATTTTTTATGACAAAAATAAGCGAAGTTCTGGTTGAAAAATTTTACGAGCCGATTCCCAGCATTCAGGAAAGCTCAACTGTAAAAGAGCTTGTCATGCAGATGAAGGAGCAGAAAACCACTTTTCTCGCTGTCACAGACAGCAATGGCAAGCTGAAAGGATGCGTGTTTGACTACAGTCTTCTCAAGATAGTCAAGCAGGAGTCAATATCGCCGATTGCGGGATCTGTGTGGGCAGACAATATTGAAAGCTTTCATGCTTCGAAAACTGTTCGGGAGATAATGGACACCAAAATCGTGACTATAATGCTGGCAGACACCATAGATTCTGCGCTCAGGACTATGAACAGCAACGATGCGAGAATACTTACTGTTGTTGACAGAGACGGCAGATATCTGGGAGTATTGAGGATAAGGACAATATTTGAAAGGCTGCTGAGGGAAATAGAATGACTATAGCTCTTTGGGACATTGCAGTTCTGCTGCTAGGGGCAAAGATAGGCGGAAGCATATTCAACAAGCTGCAGCAGCCGAGCCTGATAGGAGAGTTGCTGGCAGGCGTGATACTTGGCTCTGTGCTTGGCTGGGTAACAAATGCCACCACCATACAAATAGTGTCAAATCTCGGGCTTATGTTCCTTATTCTGCTAACAATGATGTCAATTGACCTCAGCAAGATAGACAAGGAGATAGAGAAGCTGGTTGCTGCGCAGGCAATATCAGCAGCCATGATATTCTTCGTGCTTTTCATGATAATGAAGATGATGGGGCTGGATTTCAACCTTTCTCTCCTGGCTTTTGCAGCTGTGTTTGGCTCAAGCACTGCAATATCAGCAAGGACCCTGATGTCAATAAATGCGCTGAACTCCAAGGAAGGCCAAGCAGTCATAGGCTTGCAGATAATAAATGGCGTAATAGAGCTTCTCATTATATCAGCTGTCATAAACACATTGCAGTACCATAGCCTTGATATCGAGCCTCTGGCAAAGCTTGCATTGATGATAATAGGCACATTTGCAGTGATGAGCAGGATAGGGACCGGCTTCATCAACTGGGTATTCAGCTATGCCCAAAGGTTCAACATGGAAGAGGTCCTGCTTGCGCTCACACTTGTAATGGCATTTGTAACAGCAGGATTTGCCGAGAAGGCGGGAATGTCAAGCTTCCTAGGAATAATGCTGATAGGTATGCTTGTCAGCCGCTCACAGCAGGCGCTTACAATATCTCAGAAGATAAGGGAGCTCGGCGAAAGCTTTTTCATACCCATATTCTTCCCAATCGCTGTCGTATACATCCTCTCCAGAAA
>CAZBKL010000072.1:0-3764 GCA_964492465.1 uncultured archaeon | reverse complement strand
GATATATCTCCACAAGCATTGAGATATCTTGCGAATACTTTCTTATCCTTCTCCTGTAATCGTCTATCAGGATATCAGCCTTCTCCTTCAGGTACATCCTGAGGTCTCCGCCTGTCGTCATAGTGGTGTTTATGCCCCATAATATCTCGCGGAAGCTCTTTGACGGCGTTCTAGCAGACTCGCGCTTTATCGCATCTGAAAAGTTAAGGCCGAACATTTTCATGTTCCTTGCAATGGAGGCAGCCTGCTTTGCAATTTCGTCGTATTCTTTTATCTCGGAGATTGTCTTGAACATGTAATAGGGAGGCGTGTCGCCGCTCGATATCGATGACATGTAAGAAACTGCGAACGGCAGTACCTTGTCTATCTGGTCGCCCCTGCTCCTGCTGATGGTTTTTGGATACGAGTAGAAAAAAAAGAATATCATCATGGATATGGAAAAAGAGAACGTGATAGCAAGTGACATTGCAATTAACGGGTTGAAAAAAATGCCAAATATGAAGGACAGAACTGCAGATTCTATAACAAATAGAATTATCGAGGTGAATAGTGCCATTGAAAGGTATTCATCAAGAGTGAAGTTCATCCCCGCTGTCTGCATGTCCGCCTTTATGTCAATAAAATATTTCCTCAGTGGTGTTATGGAGCTGCCCAGGAGGGTGTAGCAGAATCTGGAATAGCTTGTCATATATCCTCACCTATCCGTTCCATGAGGTAGTTTCTTGCTGTGTAAAACAGGCCGAATACAGAAGTCATCTTGACGTAATCTGCTGTTTTTCTTTTAATCAACCAGCAAAGAACATTTACCCTGTCATCAAACTCCTTTCTTATGTCGATTTCGCTCATCCCTGCTGTCTCCGCTATCTTTTTGAGAACAATGCTGCTTCCAACCATATCAAACTTGTCGCCGAAAGCATTCCACCTGATGATTTCATTCGGAATTGGCATTGCAGATTCCTTGTCATATCCCGCTATTTCAGTAATGGAGGCTATCCTCCTTATGTACCTGCCTTTTTGCCTGAACCTCTGTGCAAATACGACTACGTCGATGTTTCTTATCAGGCTGGCTGGCAGAGATATTGGAGATGTTGTCAGGCGATCAACAAGCTTTGAGAAATTCTCTGCGTGGATGGTAGAGAGCCCACCGTGACCGAGAGCCATCTGCTGAAATAGCACGTATGCCTCCTTGCCTCGAACTTCTCCGACAATTATGTAGTCAGGGCGCTGCCTCAATGATTCTCTCAGGAGCTCGTAGAGGTCTATCTCTTTTTTGTTTGTTGCTACAGGGACCCTGGCAACCTGCGATACCCAGTGCGGATGCGCCAGCTTTATTTCCGCAGTGTCTTCTATGGACACAATTTTCATCTGGGGCTTTATGAAAAACGAGAGCGCATTCAGTATTGTTGTCTTGCCGCTCGCTGTGCCGCCAGAAACCATTATGGAAAGACCGTATTCTATTGCTAGCCATAGGTACGCCATGCACGCAAGGTCGCATGTGCCATATTTAAGCAGGTCTATCGGCGTCAGCGGCTTCTCGGCGAATTTTCTTATAGTGAAATTCGAGCCCCTTCTAGCTATGTCGCTCTCTAATGTTGCCTGCACTCTTGAGCCGTCAGGCAAGGTGCCGTCGAGCAGAGGACGCGCAATGGATATGCTTTTTCCGCAGCGCTCAGAAAGCTTTATCACAAATTTGTCTATCTCTTCCTTGCTCCTAAACTGGCGGTTGGTCCTCATTGAGCCGAACCTGGGGTCTTTGTGGTAAACATAAAGAGGGATGCCTATCCCGTCGCATGATATGTCCTCGAGATAAGGGTCCTGCATAAAAGGCTCGAGCTTCTCGAGCCCTATGAAATCCCGGAATATATAGTATCTCATCACGTCCTTGACATCTTCTGATTTTATTATTTTGAAATATTCCAGCGCGTCATTGAACATGCCATTTATGTAGAATATCGCATCTCTTTTGGCAAGCCTTGTGAAATCCACATCGACTTTTTCCTGTATGAAATCCTTTATCCGCACAAGAATCTCCTCATTCTCCTTGGAAAGCTCGTTTTCCACTATATTGTAAACAAACTCATGCCTCACATCGTCCCATATTATGTTTGCATAGCAATATATCTTCCCCTTTGCCCTCCTTGGTATTATCGGGTATTTTGTGGTCATGAACTTTATTTTTTCATCATCTATGCCAGGAAGCTTTACATCGAGCTTTATTTGAGGGAGGCTTATGCCATCGATTTCAATTTTTTTCTGCTCATAATTGTAGTTGCTTCCGGGCCTCAGTGCTTCCTTAAGCGCTTCCAGGTCAGCAGAGCTCATATCCGCTTTTTTGCCAGAATCAGCAGGCTCATGAGGCGCAACATCCTGCTTTTCAGCAGTGGCTTTTATCATTAGCCTAAGGCTGCCTCTCTTTGGCGCAGCAGGCTCGTTTGCCGGGGCAGCTATCTTGGTTATCGGGATTTCAGCTGCTTTAGGCTGCTCTTCTTTTCTAATTCTCTTTGTATATAATTTCATCATGCTCAATCACCTTTCCATGTTTTCATTTCTATTTTTGTCATGCTGTTTGTTATCAGGATGTATCTGGAGCTGCTCGTGACCTCGCCAATTATAATTTTGCCAGAAGATATATTAAAGATTTCACGCGTTACGTTGATTCTCTCATCATCAAACAAGGAGACTACAAGATTTCCGTCAACAAATCTCATCCTGTAAACGGTTCTGCCATAATACGGCTTCATTTTCAACATGAGTGAGGAATTTTCCCCGGATTGCGCCACCTTAAGCACGCTCGCTGACAGATAGTCTGATATTTCATTCATATGGTCCGAAGTTGATATATTCTCCACTCTTTTTTCAATGGAGCCCATGGAGTAAGCCAAAAAAGCTGTTATAAACATGCCTAAAATAAAGAGAAGTATCTCGTTAACAAGAGTGCTCTGGGCTTTCATTATTATACTTTGGCTGCTTGATTAAAAATAGATTATAATATTTTCAGTTCCACGTTAGTGATGGTAGGATTTCCCGATACAGTGCCCTTGTACTCTACGACAATATCATGCCCCCTGCCAGCTGTTTTCGAGTTGCCTGTAAGGTTTATTTGATAGCCCTTTAATGTACTGGGTATGTTCAGCTGCCTGTATGTCAACTCATAAGTTGTAAGGTACTGGCCGCCAATGTCATCGCTCTGAGCAAAGAACCATTCAGGCTCGTCTTCGCCCAGAACGCAGGTATTGTTCTTATGGCACAACGAATCTCGCACAAAAGGCAAAGGTATTCCTGTTGAATATATGGTCCCTTTTGTCATGACCTCGAGCTTTACGCTTCCGGCATTGAGGCCTTCGGCAGAATCATACGCCACTGAAGCAAAGGACAGCGTTCCGGAATCTATGGTTATCCTGTCCCTGCTTCCTGTGTTTGCCACGTTCTTTATTTTGATGTCAAGGTTGCGCATGAAATCCTCTGCCCTCTGCAAATTAGCTATATCTTCATTCTTTTGTATCAGAGGGACTCCCCAGAGATATACAGAGCCTATGATAGAAATCATTATTCCTGTTATCAGCAACGGCGTGAGAATCTCTTGCTGGGCTTTCATGCTATATAATATGCAGAGAGCAATTTAAAGAATATTCAAATACTGGGCATGTCAGCCGCACATGCCGTAATAGTCTCCTTTGATTTCGTTCTCAGAAAGAGCCCTGTTATAAATTTTCACTTCGTCTATGGAGCCGTTGAAATATGAATTCCATGCCCCATGATATCCA
>CAZBKL010000071.1:0-3867 GCA_964492465.1 uncultured archaeon | reverse complement strand
GCTGTGTTCGAGATGTTTATGGCTCTCCTGAAAAGCCATGATGCATCCCACCAGTCAGAAACACCGCCACCACCAGAAGATGCAGTTGTTGCGTTAGACCACGCTTCTATTGTAAACGGTCCTGTTATGCTGAGCGAAGTTGAATCGGGGATAGAAACATAGCCTGTTCCGTTTAGGCTCAGCGCATCGCCGAAGCTTGAACTCACGCCACTTGAATAAGAAAATGAGCCGTTCGTGAAACTGCCGTCATTGGCTCTTCCTGATGAATCTAAAAGCGAATAGTTGAACCTCCACAAGCCCATCAGGTACCTGCCTGGCTTTGACTCGCTCTGGTTTCCGCGTGATATTGAAATGAAGCTCTTGCTAACGCTTTCTGTGATGGGGCAGCTGCTTGTTGTTGCGTAAAACTTGTTTATTTTGCTCGAATATCCGCTGCTGCTTGAAGCATTCTGGTTTATCAGATACACGCAGTTGCTTTCGCTTGTGCCTGTTATGGTGGCTCTGGCTCCGGGGCTCAGGTTCGCGCTGGTGGCAAAGCTTACTATGTTGCCACCAGATGACTCTATTGCTATGCTGTCTATCTGAAGCTTTATCTTGCCGTTGTTTTTCAGTATGGCATTCAGCGTGTGGTTCACGCCCTGCGTGCAGTCGCCTCCTGTGTCAAAAGTCGCGTTGACCACGTAGAAATTTGCATTTATGCAGGTTATTTTCTGGCCTGCCTGGGTTTCCACGCTCGTTGCAGACTCCCTGGCAGTTGAAAGCAGAACAGAGCCGACAAATAGAGTTATGACTATGGCAATCGCGATAGCCAGCACTCCCTCTATTAAATTGGACAGGCCTCTCATAAGACTTTCCTTTTATATATATGGTTTCCCGTCAATTAAAAGAATTTTCTGATTGCAGAAGATATTCTAGCAGAGATGTCATATCCTCATTTTATTCAACCGGTTCTTCCTGCAGTCTATGATTTCTTTCTCTGTAACTATCATGTCAACTGGAACATCGTTTTCATATGAAGGTATTTTGTCATATTCAACCTGCCTGCTGTAAGCAAGGGCAATAATGACGATTTTTGGGTTAATTTTCCTAAGCTCTGCGAGAAACTTGTCAAAATATCCCATTCCGTAGCCCATCCTGTTTCCGCGCCTGTCAAATGCCATGCCCGGAACCACAACAACATCCATGTCCTTCAGGCTTGCGGGATGCTCCCTGTAAGGCTCAGGAACCCCGAATGTGGCTGGCCGTAGATAATCAGGAATAGGCAGAAACGAAAACCTCAGTGTAGCATCTTTCTTTTGTATTATCGGAGCTATAGGAACCTGCCCCCTTTTAATGGCGTATTCAACGATTTTTCTTGTCCTGGCTTCTTTGGGCTTTGAATTGTATATCATTGGCTATCTGGCGTTCCAGAATTCGTTAATGCCAAGCAGGTTTTCCATTATGGCTTCGCTGCTGCTTTCCATGAATTCCTCAGTGAGCGAGTCTTTCCAATCCCTGATTTCGTCCCTTATTTTGTCCTTGATTTCCTTTTTTGATTTCATAGCAGCAAGTTAGAAGTTGCATACAAATGCTTTAAAAAGTTTTGTATTGACTTTGTGATTATGACAGGGAAGAAGAAGGCTCCGGAAGTTTGGAACATAGTCGTGGCAAGAAAAGTCACAGTTTCTGATAACCCTAGAAATCCAAATTACAAGGGAATTGAAATCCAAACTTTCGGCGACATTTATACAGGGTGCATGCATAAAGATAAAATACCCAAAAAGGGGAGCTTTGTCCCTCTTACAAAAGAAGCAAGCCCATCTGATCATGACCTCATAGGCAGTAATGGAGAATTCTACAAGATAGTTTATGACAAAATCTCATAGGAGCAAAAAAACAAGTCTTGATCATCGGGGGCATCAGGTCCCCTCACCAGACAATTTGTAATAACTCTTATAATATAGAGGATTTATAAAGGCATATGAAATATCAAGAAAACCTGTCAAATGTTGACTGGTCGCCCAAAAATTCATGTATTCTTCCCTGCTCCATGTGGCGTATGAAATCCCCCGCGCCTTTTGCTCTCTTGTTCCAGACCAGATATTTGAAGAAATTGACATCATCATAGCCGAAATAATCTGCCAAATCAACAAATATCTCTTTTGCTTCCTCGTATTTCCTGCCTGTCAGGCCACCGTTTCTTTCCAGGTGTTTTGTTTCCCTTCGTAATAGATATCCGTATTTTACTATGAATTTTTGCAGATGAATATCAATGGCGATCTCGTCATCATAACCGAGCCTCATGAAATAATAGGAGCCAATTTTTTTGCCAAATCCCCTGACTTTCTTTATCAGCTCCTCTTTCAGCTCAGTCCCTTTTTTTCTGCCGTTTTTTATGTCATTCAAAATCCTTTCTCCTATGTCTGATTCTTCCCAGTATTTGCAAAAAGATTGTATATAGTCCTTCTTCGAAGGCGCCAGGCTGGCTGTTTTCATGAGCTTGCCGAGCAGCTCTTTGTTTCCATTAATCTTCCAGGGACTTGTCAAATCGGCATCCTCGATGCCTTTAGACATAACATGCTGTTTTGTGCGCAGGTCCTGAATGGAAAGTATGCAGTCGATGCCAAGAACGAAAATGCTTTTCAGGTTAATGTCCGAAACAATCTCGTATGCCATTGACTGCCTTGCTATTTTCTTGTCGCGCTTTGTGAACACAGGAATCCTGCACACACCATCAGACGGGGCATCAATTCCATAGCATTCAAGAGGCAGCTGCTCGCTTTTTGCCATGCATATCTTTCCTGGAAATGCTTTAAAAATTTATAACTTGTTAGAAGTTACTGATGGCTATGCACAAGTCTCCGGTAAAAACAGGGGACTATTCTTTCTCAGATGGCATAATTGGGATGGAGCAATATAATCTGAATGCAATTAGCCGGGACGATGAAAGAGCATTTGGCGAAGTCCTTGGTTTTTTGCTGGACATCAAAAAAGAGAAAAATGACAGGAAAGCAATTGAATCAAGCCCATGGATTGATGCGCAGATAGAATTCTTTGAGAACAGGCTTAAAAGGGATGTAGATTTTTCATACAATAAGACAAGGGATCACAGATATACCCTGACTGTTAAAAACCCTATTATTGCATATTACTGCAGAAACGATTTTCCATCAATCGGGACTTCAATGGAAAATCATATACTCAGGGGGCTCCTATCATCATCTTCGCTAAGAACTATACTAAAACGTGGAAAAAAAATAATTCATATTGGCAGGGGTGAGAAAAAAATCAATGAGATACGATGCTTTGCTGACCTGAAAAAGCTGCATTTTGCTTCCATGGACTACCCAACGTCTTTTGCGACCAGTATAAATGTAAACACTGCTTATTCCTGCTGGTTCTATGATTCCATAGAGGCTTCAGCTTACATAACAGAAGACATTCCAATAACTGAGGATGTCAGAAAACTTCCTAATTTCAATTCACTTGAAGGCAATTGGATAGTAACCCAGAGCCAGATATTGCTCAGAAGGAAAGTCAATTATTTGGCAATGAGAAGGGAGGGAAAGCTGACAGTCAATGAAATGGCTGAAAAACAGAAAGAATTTCAGCAGCTTAAAAAGCATTTGTCCAATGCCACAAGGCTTCTTGCTGAGGGAAAACTTGATCCAATGGAAGCTGAAAAATCTTGGAGAAGATACGAGGATTTGAGCCAGGCGCTTTCCAAAAAACCTGAATATGCGGGCTCTGGAGCATGGAAAAGAAGAAGAGATTGGAAAGATTTTAAAACCAGGGAGAGGTATTAATTTCCGAAATAATCAATTTTTACCTGGTCATACATTCCTGAGTTTCTGGAAAGCTTTGACCATACAGCTGCCTGGAAATCCA
>CAZBKL010000070.1:0-3879 GCA_964492465.1 uncultured archaeon | reverse complement strand
ATTACATCTAATGGAACATCAGTCTCATCTGTGGTCATAATCCTGTCATTATGGTCAACAAGCCCCCTGTAGTGATTAGGGATGTCAGAATCCTCTGCCCTCTCAAACATATATGCCCCTGTCATGCAGAGCGCTTTTCCCTTTCCAGCAATGGCATCGGGCATGGTGCCCCAATCGAATACAGAATAATCATCAGAAAAGTGAAATCTTCCTATGCCCATTCTATATGCAGTCGGTTGCTTTATCACTTCCAGAGTTTTCACACTTCCCATAAATTCATCTGATTGATAACTCATTAAAACCTGTCAACAAGTACCTCGGCGAGTCCTGTGTAGTTTTCTGGTGTTATTGAAAGCAATTCGCGTCTTACTCTTGTAGGAACATCAAGTCCTCCCACGAAAACCGCAAGGTCGTACATAGAAATTTTCTTGCCTCTTGCCAGACTCTTCATTTCTTCATATGCGTTCGGATAACCTTTTTTTCTCAAGATTGTCTGGTAAGCTTCGGTTATGACCTCGGGGTGTTTATGAAGCTCTTCAACGACCTTTGCCTCGTTCACAGAACTTTTCTCAAGGCCCTTCAATGCTGACATATACCCGATCAAGCTATGTCCCAATGCAACGCCAAAGTTTCTTTCTACGGTTGAATCTGAAAGGTCCCTCTGAAGCCTTGAAATAGGGAGCTTCCTTGAAAAGTATTCCAGCATGGAAATTGCCGTTCCAAGATTTCCTTCACTGTTCTCAAAGTCTATGGGATTTACCTTCTGTGGCATAGTTGAAGAGCCGACTTCGCCTTCAACTACTTTTTGTTTTATCCAGTCATCGCTTATATATCTCCACATGTCCTGGTCAAGGTCAATCACTATGGTATTCACTCTTTTGATGTTGTCAAATATCTTAGCATAATTGTCATGGGGCTCTATTTGGGTTGTTACAAAATTAGGCTTGAATTCTATCTGGTGTTCGTAATTAAATCGCTTCACAAAATCATATGTAAATTTTATCCAGTCAACATCAGGATATGCCGCAAAATGAGCATTATAATTCCCGCTGGCACCATTGAGCTTTACCAATATCTTCTGGTTTTTCAGCTCTTCAGCCTCTGTTTTCAGCCTATTTTCAAAGACCTTGAATTCTTTTCCAAATGTGGTCGGTACTGCGTGCTGACCGTGGGTTCGCGCAATCATCGGAACTTTCTTGTACATCTGGGCATATTCATCGAGTTTTTCCTGCAAAGAATTCAGGGCAGGAATCATGACAACCTCCAGGCCGTCTCGCAACTGGGAACTGTATGCTATGTTGTTTATATCTTCGGATGTGAGTGCGAAATGAATCCATTCAAGAGAATCGCCCAGAGAAGTGCCTTTTAGCCTATCTTTCATGAAATATTCAACAGCTTTTACATCATGGTTAGTAGGCTTTCTGTTTCCATAGCCCTTTGTTTCGATTGCTTTCACGATTTTCGCATCCTTGGTTCTTATTTTAGCAGAAAGACTCCTTATCCTGTTCTTTTCCCTTGCCGTGAATTCCCTGACATCAATATCAGGGTGCTCGGAAAGCGCTATAAGATATTCCCCCTCCACCATTATTCTGCGCTTTATCAGGCCTTTTTCGCTGAATATTTCTGCCAGCTGCTGCGTATGCCTCCTGTATCTTCCGTCAACTGGACTCATGGCTTCGAGAGGATCCATAAACTAAAAATAATAAAATAGTCTTTATAAACACTGCTTGGTGGTTAACAATCCTTGCGGAGAAGGCTTTTTTAAAGTTTGTGCTGGTTTTACTAAATATCCCAGATGGTCATAATGATACCAGAAAAAATTGAAAGATTTTTTACAGGCGGCGAAATACTTGCGGAAGGCGCAGAAATAAGCTACGGCGAAATACACAGGATATTGAATGTGCCAAGGGTAAAATCCAGAATTCTTTCTTCGGAAATTCAATACAGCGGAGGGGGAGTTTTAAAAGGGAATAAAATAAGTGGCATAGAAAATGGCATAGAGAATTATCGGGCGCTTTTCGAAGGCAAACATGTGATATTTCATACAGAATGCCACATGCCTGAAAGCGGGAAAACATTTCATTACTTTCAGGTATCATCTCCGGAAATCATAGCAGATTTTTTTTATGAGGTCGATCCTAACTGGGTTTTTCATTGCGGCGCAAAAAACAGGGAAACATGCAGTTGCGCGGGATGCTAAGCAATGAATCGCACTACCCAAAAGGGTGGTGCGTCCTTTTTACCTCAACCCAAATATTCATATCATAATTAATAACATGAGTATTGAGGTAAAAGTAAGCTAAGGAATTAGCATTCTATCCAATATATCTCATGTCATCCTTCTTCTCGTCTGGCGTCATTACTCCGAGCATCTTCTTATGGAGCTCTTCTGTCTTCTTTATGCGCTCTTCCAGCTCCTTGATTTCGTTCTCGAGCTTTGTGAGGTCAATTTTGACGCCAAGAATCTGGGCAAGCATCTTAAGCATGGAGTCAGCTGCCATCGGGTCTGTTATCACAAGCGGAAATCCGGGAGTTTCTGCCATAAGGCAGATGCCGTCAATGCTTTTTGTGCCTGCTATGCCTATCAGAAGTCCGGAAGCGCCAACTATGGTTCCCACAAGCGAGCCGTCGAATACTATGTCATATTTCTTGAATTTTGAAAGAAGCTTGTCGTCATTCACAGCGCCTATTATCCTTGGCTCGCCTTTTATGCTCTCCACGCCCAGACCGCCAAGCGTGATAATCTGCTTTACGCCAAACTCATCAACAACTGACATTATGGCGTTGCAAAGGTCATAATATCCCTGCAGGCTGACAGACTGGCTGTCTCCGACAAGTATTATGATATCATTCTCCTTTCCCTTGCAATAATAGAATTCTGCTTTCAGAAGCTTTGCCACGCCGTTTTTTTGGAGAGTTACAACAGGAAGGAACTGCGGCGAGAAAAGCTCAGCGAACTTTTTTGCGCCAAGCTCAGTAACCAAGTAGCCAGCACTAACACGACCTACATTGCCGATGCCCGGCAGGCCCTCTATCAATATAGGATCATTCAGCTTCGGCTTTTCTATGTATTGAACAAAGGACTTGTCCATGCAAAATCACAATTCTCTTGCCACGTATCTAATATGTTAGCTCCTGCTGCTTATATAATTTCTGATCTAGACAGAGTCAATTTTTAAGCTTTGTTTTAACTATAAAATTGATTATAATGACCCTTTCACTTAAAGATGACATTGTCCTGGCAGCATTTGACATGTTTCCCTTTTTAGATTATCTTGGTTTCAGAGACAAAAGAATTGCCTCGCAAAAGATGATAATCCATCATTACGAATCCAAAGGACATATTCGAAAAGCAGCAGGACTTTGTGAAAAATTGGCCGAAGAATTGGATGATAAAGAAATGTGGAAAGAAGCCAGCCGCCTTTTTTCTATGACAGGGGGTTGTCATCATGAAGCTTATAATGCTTCAATTAATGGTAGAGATTACGAAAGGGCTATAAACATTTGCATCGGTTCAGAAAACCTCCCCACAGCTATCCATGCTGCCAGGTTAGCCGGTTATGAAAAAAAGGAGCTGGAACTCATCCGGATAGAATTGAGAAACATGGTAGATAGGCGTACAGAAAACCTGCAACAGACAGATGAATATTCAAAACGCGCCAGAGAGCTGGAAAAAAAGCTGGATGATTTCGTTTACTCCAAAAATTACTGATATTATTATGTCTAGAACTCGCGGTATTTTCTAGTTGTATGAAACCCTGATTATGGCTTTTAAGCTTTTGAGAAATACTAAAAGCTAGTGCAGATGTCCATAATTATTGGTGTGAAAAATGGAACAAAATATCATAAGAAAGACAAAATCCATATGCCCGCAATGCA
>CAZBKL010000069.1:0-3901 GCA_964492465.1 uncultured archaeon | reverse complement strand
CACATCCGGCTGCCTTCTGACACTCTCAAAGAAAATAAGATAAAAACCATTAATCAGAAAAAAGATAAAATAAGAGATTATGGAAAATACTTAAATGAAAATAAGAAAATTATCGAGGAAGTAGTTGAAGAGATAACCGAAATAGAGAGAAATATGTTCAGAATGGGAAATTATGATCCTAGGAAATTTTTCGCTGAAAAAAGAAAAACCGAATTATCTTCTAAAATATCTGAAATAATAAACGATTCACTGGATGCTGAAATATTAGATAATAGCTTCTTCGAATCTGTTAAGAAAAATTCGGTAAACAAAATGATAGATGAAATAGCAGAAAAAACCTTTGGATATGTGGGTGCCGATATCTCAAGTTTATGCAAGGAAGCAGCGATGCATGTTCTTAGAGAAAAATCCTCAAAAATAGGGGAACTGAAGGGTCAGGAACCTCTTTCTGATGAAATAATGAGGGAATTGATAGTAACAAAAGAAGACTTTGAATATGCCATGAAAATGGTTGAGCCTTCTGCCATGCGAGAAGTCATGATTGAGAAGCCGAATGTGAAATGGGAGGATATAGGCGGATTGGAAAGCGTGAAAGAAGAGCTGCGTGAGGCAATAGAATGGCCGCTCCAGCATGCAGACAGCTTCAAGAGAATGGGAATAAGCCCTCCGAGGGGAATCCTGCTCTATGGCCCGCCTGGCTGCGGAAAGACTTTGATGGCAAAGGCTGTCGCAAACGAGAGTGATGCTAATTTCATACTAGTTAACGGGCCTGAAATAATGAGCAAGTGGTATGGCGAGTCTGAGAAGAAGCTGAGGGAGATTTTCCAGAAAGCGCGCCAGGTGCAACCTTGCATAATATTCTTTGATGAAATAGACTCGCTGGCTCCTTCAAGAGGCGGTTTCGGCAGCCATGAGGCAACAGAGAGATTGGTTTCACAAATGCTCAGCTTGATGTCAGGCCTGGAAGAGCTTCATAATGTTTTTGTGCTCGCAGCCACAAACAGGCCAGACATGGTTGACACGGCGCTGCTGCGCCCTGGAAGGTTTGACAAACAGGTATTCATAGGCCCGCCAGGCGTTGAATCCAGGGCCAAAATTTTTAGTATCCATACAAAGGGCATGCCTATTGAAAAGAATGTAAGCATCAGCGAGCTAGCAAAGCGCACAGAAGGATTCAGCGGAGCTGACATTGAAGCGCTTTGCAGGGAAGCTGCCATGAATGCTCTCAGGAAAGACATGAAGGCAGCTATTGTCACAAAAGAAGATTTTGACAAAGTCCTTGAAGAAATGAAGCCGAGCGTGAGCGAAAAAGCCAACGAGTCTTACAAGAGAATAATGAGCGCCAGGAAAAGCATCAAGCCCGAAGATCCAAAAGATGAGTTCGGTTATACACAGTGAGCTTGATATGCCAAAAATACATGTTTGCAATTCGGTTTTGCTAGACTATTTCGGCAGCCACCCGATGCTGAAGATAATAGATTTCCTGATAGACAACAAGCCATTTGACTACTCAAAAAAGCAGATAATGGAAGAATCCGGCATTTCAAAAGCGACATTGTTCAAATATTTTGACAAGCTTGAGAAAAGCGGAGTTGTGAAAGTTTCGCGCACATTCGGAAAGACAAAGCTGTACAGTATAAACATGGAGTCTCCTGTAGTCAAGCGTATTGTCGAACTGGAGTTAAGCATAATAGGGCATTCTTCGCCTGCTGTTCAAAACGATAATATGATTTCCCATAAGGTTCGCACCACTAGAGGGGAGATGGCTACCTGCAAATGAACTTTTTATACCCCATAGACAATATAATTTTTAAGTGATGATATGAAACCCGAATTGGAGATTCTTAAGAAAATAGAAAGCGATATGGATTTCCTGAAGAGCAGGGTGATTCGGATGGAGGATGAAATAAAGGATATCAGCAGCAGTTTCTATGATGTCAAACCCGCATATATTAAAAAGCTTGAGAAAATACAGAAAAGCGCAAAATTCACTCGTTTCAAGGATGTTATATCTCTGAGAAAAGCGATAGAAAATGCGTGAAATACTGATTGAGGAGCGATTGAAGAAATTTTTTGAGAAGATTTACAGGAAAGACAGGAAGCTCTATAAAATATGCATGAGCAAGATAGAAGAAATAGCCAGTAGCCAGGAGCATTACAAGTCGCTTAGATACGACTTAAAGGGCATGCAGAGGGTCCATCTGATGAAATCCTTTGTTCTGGTATTTTCGATTGAAGGGAATACTGTTAAATTCATTGATATGGACCATCATGACAGGATATACAGGAAGAAATTCTAATGATTAAAACGCTTAAATATTTTATAATCCAATTCAATTGACATGTTGATGGTTTAAAAATGGTTAGTATGCTCGATAGCATCCCATAATTTCCAAAACCATGGAAATACGCACAAAACACAAAAGTGTTTTGGCGCATCGAAATGCAAAAGCATTTCGAATGTATTAGGTTTTTGAAATGGTAGAATTCATATTTCACGGCAAGACCCCTGACGAAGTCAGGGCTATGGACATTAAGGAGCTCATGAAGATTGTTCCTTCAAGAGAGCGCAGAAAGCTGAAACGCGGATTCACCCCAATGGAGAAGAAGCTGCTCCTAAAGCTGAAAGAAGTTAAAGACAAAAATGCGCTCGTGCGCACACGGCAGCGCGACATGATGGTTCTGCCTGAAATGATTGGCTACAAAATCGGGATTTACAACGGCAAGGAATATCTTGCTGTTGAAATCAAGCCTGAAATGCTCGGCCATAGGTTAGGCGAATTTGCGCTGACAAGAAAACGCGTAAAGCACTCTTCACCAGGTTTCGGCGCCACAAGGTCCAGCAAGTTTGTGCCATTGAAGTAAAGTGAGCTTATGCCTTATACTTTTACACCAAAAGAGAAGCACGCAAAAGCTTACTCAACGCTTTTCATATCATCCAAGAGCGCCAAAATCATATGCAGAGTCATTAACAAGAAAAAGCTTTCTACAGTAAGGCGGCTGCTAAGCGATTTGGTTGCCAAGAAGAGGGATTTGGACAGGAAATATCATTCCACTGCTGCTGATGAGATAGACAAGCTGATTAAGAGCTGCGAGAAGAATGCAGATGCCATGGGCCTGGACATGGGAAATCTCTTTGTTTATGCTTCATCTTCTGTCGGCCCGAACATGAGAAGAGGCAGGAGAAAGACCGATTTTGGCCACAGGATGAAGGTCACTAATGTGGGCATATTTCTGGTTGAGAAGGGAAAGGCTGAGAAAAAGGCTGGGAAGAAGGAAAAAGACGTGAAATAACGTTTTCTTTGGATTTATATAACTTAAGGGTAACATTATTTTTGGCTATAATCACGGTGAATAATCATGAAAGGGAAAGATTATAGAGAACTAAAAAAAGACTTCTTGTTGCAATGCATAAGACTGGACAAACAATCAAGCGAACTTCTTGAGTACGATGGATTTGATGGGCAGGATGTCCAGCCAGGAGAAATGCTGGCTCTTTGGAGGGGCGGCCACGCCACTACAAAAACAGGCAGAGAGATAACAAACCCCGAATTATTGCTAAGCCTTTTTCCCGGATACGAACCAAAAAGCAAAGGTCTTGATCCAGACTATGATTTTTGGAAGGCGTATAGGGCAAGACGAGAACTGCAGTTGGGAATTTATCCCACAGTCATGCCTGAGGAAAATGGTATAGGATGGCTTTCTGATTTAGGATTCGTAACTCCGGAAGATGTGCAAAGCCTCAGTCTTGTTCCAGACAGAGAAGTTCCTGATAATCTCATTATAAATGTAAATATGCGTTCGGGTGAAGAGAAAGTGATAAGGGACCCGAAATTGCTGAGGCAGCTTAAGCAATACTTTTTCCATCATCACATGCTCGGTATGGGAGGCGGCGAAGCTC
>CAZBKL010000068.1:0-4004 GCA_964492465.1 uncultured archaeon | reverse complement strand
AAGATCGCATGTCAGGGAAATAGCCAGGAGCATTGAAGCCAGCCCGATGAATGTTTCGAGAGCGCTTAAGGAGCTTATGAAGTGCAATGTGGTCGATTTCTCCGAGCAAGGAAGGAACAAGGTGTATTTTCTTAAAAAGACATCTGAAGCCAGGTCATATGCGATTATGGCGGAGAATTACAAGCTCAACAAGCTCCTGTCCAAATACCCGAGCCTGAGGGGCATAGTGGAAAAGATTCAGAGTGACCGGCGGATTACCATGGCTATGTTTTTCGGTTCATATGCTTCTTTCTCAGCTAATGAAAAAAGCGACATTGACATTTTCATCGAGACTGGTGAGAGAAAGCTAAGGAATGAAATCAATCTCTATGATTCAAGAGCCAGTGTTAAGATAGGCTCCTATGATAAAAACGAGCCGCTTGTAAAAGAAATTGATTCAAAACACGTTATAATAAAAGGGGCAGACGAATATTATGGAAAAAGCAGAATTTTTGGCTAAGCTCGTCAGGGAAAATAAGTTGCGCAGGGTTTTGCCAAGCGAGGCAATAAAGGACTCGCATATTCTGAAATCCGATAGCAATCTGGCAGCTGCAAAGCTTCTGCTGAGGAACAATATGCTGGAAGAATCTGTTGTAATGTCCTATTACAGCATGTATCATATGCTTACGGCACTGCTATTCAAAACAGGGATAAAGTCCGAGAATCACAGCGCCTCCATAATGATGATGAAAGACATATTCCAGCTGGACAATGCTGACATAATATTCGCAAAGAGGGAAAGGATAGACAAGCAATACTATGCTGATTTTTCAATAGCGAAGAAGGACGCGGAAGAAGGCATTTTTTCATCTGAAAATTTCAGGAGGCGGTTGCTGGATTTCTTGTCCCGGATGGACAGGCCAAAAGTAATTGCCTATCAAGATTCTTTTGACAGACGTCTGAAAGAGATGACCAAAACCAAGTGAACCTGCCGCTTTGTATTGAAATGCCTCTGCTCAGCAATTTATAAATTATCTTAAAATTATATTGTTCATAAATTACCTCGGGTCTCGGCTTTAATTAAATTATTTTAGCTTGAAACCCAAAGGTGTTTAATTAAAGCCTCGATAGCTCAATCTGGTAGAGCGATTGCCTTGTAAGAACCTTTTTCAAAAAGGTTCTATCGAAAAGGAGGCGTCCGCCTTCCTTCGAAAAGCAGGAAAGCAATAGGCTGTGGGTTCAAATCCCATTCGGGGCTCTTTGGGATTTCTAAACATTTATATACTTAACCAAACTTATAATATTATATAGGTTTGGTTAATCGTAGGTGAAATGCATGGAAAAGGCAAGAATACCGCTTAATTTAAGGCTGGTGCGGAAAAGGCATAAGGACATAGCAGCTTTGCAGGACATGGTGATGGAAGCGCTTGAAAGAATATTCCCCGGATGCGTCCTGCACGGCGGGACTGCCATATGGAGATGCTATGGCGGAACCAGGTTCTCTGAGGATATTGACGTTTACATAGAAAAGAACCTCGAAAAAATCAAGAGGTTCTTTTCTGAAATGAAAAGATCCGGGTTTATCGTTTCAAAGCAGAGGATAAAGGAAAATTCAATATATTCCAAGCTTGTCTTTAATGAAACAGAGATAAGGTTCGAGGCAGTTTTCAAGAAGGTCCGCGGGGTTGTCAGGGAATACGAAACCGCAAGCGGGGCGTTCATGAATGTACTCACGCTTTCGCCAGAAGAAATGATAAATGAAAAGGTTTCTGCTTATCTCAAGAGAAGAAAAATAAGGGATATTTATGACATTTTCTTCCTGCTGAACAGGGTCGAAGATGCAGAAAAAATAAAACCTGTTTTAAAAAAGCTGGTCTCGGAATTCAAAGGGCCACTGGATGAAAGCGACCTCAGGTCATTGATATTGTCCGGAACATCGCCGAACACCATGCAGATGATAGAAAGCATAAAACGGTGGCTGAAATGAAGCAAATCCAGAAAGTAAGAGATTACTTTACCAGGACCCCGGTCGGGGACGTCGGCTCTGTAAAAAAGCTCACGGGCAGCAGTGAATATGCATACCTGATATTAAACACCCTGCTGAAGAAAGGCGAGATAATCAGGATAACTCGGGGTTATTACAGCATTCATAAGGATCCTGAAGTCGCAGTATACTGCTTCAAACCCGCTTACATAGGGCTACATGATGCCTTGAGCTTGCATAACCTATGGGAACAGGAAACTGCTCCTGTGATAATAACAGCAAGAAAAATAAGGGCAGGGGCGAGGAAGGTTGGCAGTTCAAATATGATTCTAAGAAGAATCGGGCCAAAATATTTTTTTGGCTTTGTTTATTTCAAGTCCGGAGAACTGGCTCTTCCTGTCAGCGACGTGGAGAAGACGTTCATAGACCTGTTTTATTTCAGGGAGATGCGAAACGACATCCTGAAACTTTTCAGAAAAAAGCTTGACAAAAAAAAACTCGCCGCATATCTGAAGAAATACCCCATGAAATTTAGGAAAAAAGTTTCAGAAGCTGCAAGGATGGTGTAAGCAACACTTTTCAGGCTCATCAGAATTTCATGGCAATGACGTTCGGGGCTTGTTTTACTTTGCTAAATACCAACCCTATTCTATTCCGCTGGTATGTACTTGAAACTCGCATCACGCTGTTCAGCAGGAAGTTTATATCCTTCGCATTCAAAAGGATAGGCAAGCACGCCGCTGGAAAAGTTAGCATCAGGATTATAGCATTTCCAGTAAAAGAAAGAGCTTGGCTGCACCCAATGAAGATAGCGATTCCCGATTTTAACAGTCGGATTTTCTGAGGTATTTGATACTTTAAAACAAAAGGCTGCCATAGAGTGATTGCCAACACTACCAGCGAATCCGATTAGTTCACCACGTCCCACCGAGCGTCCAATCATAGCATCGCATGAAATTGCATTTTCTGGAGCCATATAATCATTGAACTCATAAAATAGATGTCCCTGGGCTCGGAGAACACTCCCCCACTCTTCGACTTCATTTTGATTGTCTTTAAGCACCAGCGGTGAGCTTAGTAAATGATATATAACTATAACCATTTTTGGCCAATCAGGGTTGGCAGACTCGAAATATAATGCCAAATCATTGAATGGGCTCACTTTTTCTCCATCCTGAATACGATAGGCGGCACCTCTGTTGTTAACGCCTATCAGTACCATATCGATAGGCGCAAGTACGGGTGTTCCGTGATTAAGTTCGAATTCCATGCCAATCTTATTCGGGTAGGGCTGCCAATCTGGGTGGGCACCAACTTTAGGGCCGAGTGTGATGATATCAGGGTCGGCGCCTGTACCATATACTTCTGGATGAGTATTGATATCTTCCATGCTCGGTGGCGGTGAGGTAATTGCACATGCGCTTGTATCAGGCACTGAAATAGGCACCGACGATGCCGTAGGTCCCAGAGTCTTTTGTAGTGTTGTCAGTGATGGAGTATTTGTATGAGTACAAAGACTAATAAAAACTACCAAAACTAATAGGGCTATCAAAACTTTCTTCACATATACAAATTAGAAGATCCAACTTAAAAGTCAATATGATGAAAGATTGATTTGGGCTTTTAACATTCTTGATAGTTCGTTCGGGGCTCTTCTATGAGGATTTTCTAAAAATTTATACACTTAACCAAACTTATAATATTATATAGGTTTGGTTAATTTCTTTAGAAAGCAATAGATTGCGGGCTTGCTTGGAGCTATTTTCAGAATTCACTTCCTAGCAGACTTGCCCCTGGGTTTTTCATCAAACTCTTTCCTTGCTTTTGAGCTCTTCTTCTCAATTTCAACCCATTTCAATGTGCCGAGAAGAGGCTGCCTCATGGTCAATCCGATCTTGGTTCTCGCTTTGCCGAGGGAGACGCTCACAATCCTGGCTCTTACCATCTCGCCTTCCTCCAGCTTCTTGTGAGTTTTCTTGCCTGTTAATATGGAATTTTTCTGGTCATAGGTGACATGGTCATTCATTATCTGGCTCGTGTG
>CAZBKL010000067.1:0-4030 GCA_964492465.1 uncultured archaeon | reverse complement strand
CTTGATAACCTTATATAAAAACATTTGGCTTCATCTGAATTGCAGCCGTGCTCTATTTGTTCTAAATTTTATATCCCAACCGGCAACTTTTTGGCGGAGGGGAATTACCAACCAGATCGGTTATTTCGATGAAACGCTTTTTTACACAATGGATTATGAGTACTGGCTGCGCATATTAAAGGTATCAAAATTATTTTTCATCAATTCATATCTAGCGAGTTTTCGGTATTACCATAACTCAAAATCTGGCTCTACGGCAAGCGCACAATTTGAAGAACAATTCAGAGTTGCCAAAAAATTTACATCCTCTTCTGCTTTATTAAAACTACACAGCCTTCATAATCTCATAACAATTCCAATTTTTGGCAAAGCGCTGATACCTGCATACTTCTATGCATTCCTTATGAAGTTCGGCTCGGCTCTCATCTTCACATACGGAATTTTCAGCATTTACAAGATGATGGACGGGGAAGGCTTAAAGAAAACCCTGGTTTTTGTCGCAGTGCTTTTCCTCGCATTAAACGCATTCTACTCGATATCAACAGCTTACAACGACACATGGGCAGAACGCGGGAGAAGCGAGCAGCCGGGCGTTTACAGCGAGATAGCAGACTGGGTGGCAGAAAACACAAACCGCTCAGATGTTTTTATATCGCATGAAGAGCTTGCTTTCTACGTAAACAGCATTACAACGAGGAAGACCGTGACTTCGCGCAGGACTCATTTCAGCCCTTACATAGACGTGGATGCGAGAATAGCTGATGCTACTGTCATTCTTTATGGAAACAACAGCGAAAAGTCCGGCGAGTTGCTGAAAAAATATAATGTCTCCTATCTGTTTTGGGATGCTAACTGGCTTTATTTTGCGCAGAACGAACCAAGCATGGCAGACAAAAAATATGAGAGCTATTTCATTGAAAATGGAGTCCCCTACCAGAGAGCGCAGACATATCTCGACCCTGCGTGGAGCAAATACCACCCCAAGGCGGATGTGGTGGCTGCCATGCCTAACATTAACCAGACCCAGCCGTGGACCAGCCAGCTTGACAGCAGGCTTAAGCTCGTGAAAACTTTCTACTACAATGGGGCTGAATTTGCGAAGATATTCGCAATAAATTAACAGCAGGGATGAACATGGCAAGGACAAACTATGCTGAGCGCGTTGCAAAAGGAACCCTTGTGGTTTTTGCAATGCTTTTTGTAGCAGGTTTCATAGGATATCTTCTAAGAATTTTCATGGCAAAAAACCTCAGCCTTGAGGATTACGGGCTTTTCTACTCTGTTTTCATATTTGTGACCTTGCCCATGATTTTCCGCGACCTTGGCCTGAATTCCGCAATTGTAAAATTTATACCCGAGTTCACTGTCATGAAGAAATTCTCGAACATAAGGAGAATGCTGGCTCTGACAGCGAAAATACAGTTTCTGCTCTCCCTTGCCATAATCGCAATATTATGGATTCTCAGGGGGTATTTCGCGCAGAACTTCTTCAGGAATCCCGCATCGTCTGAAATGGTGACGGCTATGCTGGTTTTTTTCTTCTTTTATTCATTTTTCCAGTTCTTCAAGTCATCTTTCCAGGGATTCCAGAACATGTCTCTTTATGCGCTCTCTGAAGTCATGTACATAGGGCTGGTTTTCGTTTCTGTTGCAGTGATATTCTCGGTTTTTTCCCCGTCTGCGCTAAATGCGGCATATGGCTATGCAGCTGGCATGGTTGCTGCGTCGGTCCTGTGTATGATGCTCCTGTCAAATATGCTGTTCAAGCAGGGGCTTCCAGCAGGAGGCGATGCTGATGAAAATCTCCTTAGAAACCTCATGAAGTTCTCGCTTCCTGTGATGATGACAGGCATGGTGAGCATGCTTATGGGCTACATAGACACCATATGCGTCACGCTTTTCAGGGGCATGGAAGAGGTTGGGCTCTATCAGGCTGCGCTGCCGACTTCGCAGATAATGGTTTACATATCAACAGCCCTTCTTGCGGTATTGTTTCCGGTAATAGCAGAGATGTGGGCAAGAAAAAAATACAGCTCTGTTTCAGGCGGAATGGTCATATTAATAAAATTCATGCTCATAATCGTGCTTCCAGTAGCCACTGTTTTGGTTGCATTTCCTGAAACAGTTCTTACACTTCTCTTCGGAGCAAAATACGTGGCTGCTGCTTCTGCATTGCAGATACTTAGCATAAGCTTTGTGTTCTACACAATGGGCACCATACTTACCACAATTGCCAACAGCATCGGGAAGCCTGTTATAAATGCCAAAACAATAGCTGTTTCATCTTTGCTGAACCTTTTCCTGAACATCATGCTCGTCCCAAGCTTTGGAATAAGAGGGGCAGCTGTCTCCACTCTTATTT
Organism: uncultured archaeon; assembly: GCA_964492465.1. GTDB lineage: Archaea > Aenigmatarchaeota > Aenigmatarchaeia > GW2011-AR5 > JAHLMP01 > CAZBKL01. The sequence goes on along the minus strand of CAZBKL010000067.1, from coordinate 1,668 downwards.
CATATTTCATATATTTCTCAATGACCAAAATCCTGCTTGACAGGGAATTCAAAAAAATAAACCTCAGCCTGAAAATACCCAGGATTCCAGCTCTTAAAATATTATCCGGCTCTGCGCTGGCGCTGCTTTTTATATTCCTGATGAAAAAAATTCTTCCATTAAACAGCATACCTGAGGTTGCGGCAGTTCTCATCCTATCGCTGATTGTTTACGGTTTATGGATTTTGCTCACAGGATGCATTGACAAAAAGGACTTAAAAATGATGTATAAAATCAATATACCTTTGCCAAAAGCTGCGAGGAATTTCATTGGAAAATATTCAAGGTGATTTCATGAAAATAATTGTAACAGGCGGGGCAGGCTTCATAGGAAGCCATCTGGTCGACAGGCTTATGAAAGAGGGGCATGAGGTCGCTGTGATAGACAATCTCAGCTCTGGAAGGAAAGAATTCATAGAGCATCATATGAAAATCAAAAAATTCAAATTCATAGAAGCAGACCTCCTTGAAAAAATTGAGAAGCATTTCAAGTCTGCGGACGAAGTATGGCACCTGGCTGCGAATCCTGAAGTCAGAATCACGGACCCCGACGTGCATGTGAAGCAGAACATACTGGCAACAAAGAACGTCCTGGAAGCAATGAGAAAGAACAACGTCAAAAAAATATTCTTCACATCAAGCTCTGCTGTCTATGGGGAAGCGATAAGAGGCAGGAGAGCAGAGCCCACTGGCGAGGACCATGCCACGAACCCTATATCATTCTATGGTGCAGCAAAGCTTGCTTCAGAATCGCTTATAAGGGCATACTGCAGCTGCTTTGAAATGCAGTCCTGGATATTCAGGTTCGCCAATGTCATAGGACCCCGCTCCACTCACGGCGTGATATCTGACTTCATCAAAAAGCTCAAGAAAAATCGCAGAACACTGGAGATACTTGGAAACGGCATGCAGAAAAAGTCGTATGTCTACATAAGTGACTGCATAGAGGCGATGATGGCTGCCAGAAAATCTGCAGAGCAAATCAACACTCTTAACATAGGTTCCGAGGACTGGATAGAAGTAAGGGAAATAGCAAAGATTGTTTCCGATAGCCTTGGGCTGAAGCCTGAATTCAAGTTCACTGGCGGCGACAGGGGATGGGAAGGCGATGTTCCGCTGATGATACTCGGTATAGGCAAAATAAAGAGATTTGGCTGGAAGCCTGAATTCAATTCAGAGGAATCAATCAGGGAAACATTAAGGAAGCTTTAAATGCTTCTTGGCAACCTCACTCTTCAATATGAGCTTTATTTCTTGCTTTGAGAGAATATGCCCATTAATTGAGCTGTAAGCTTTAGCTGGGTGCTTTGGAACTATTTTTTCAACATAGCCAGGGGTGTTTATTCCGGGCCTTAATATGAACATGTCGTCTGCTTCCTCGGCATACATGCTCTCTTCTTCTGTCATAAGCGCTTCATGAATCTTCTCCCCTGGCCTTACGCCGATTAATTTTATTTTAATTTCATCTGGCTTGAATCCGTATTTCGGTCCGAATTCCTCTTTTATTGCTTCTGCCAGGTCCATTATATTCATGGATTTCATCTTGAGTATGAATATTTCGTGCCCCTTCATTATGCAGGCTGATTTCAATATCAGGCTGACTGCATCTTCCATTGACATGAAAAACCT
>CAZBKL010000066.1:0-4044 GCA_964492465.1 uncultured archaeon | reverse complement strand
CGGTTCGAAGCGACCTTTCTTTCTCTCAAAGAAAGAAACGCCGCCCCGAATGCTCAAAACACAAAGTGTTTTGGCATCACCAGAAAGCTATGCTTTCTGAGTGAAGAAAGAGATATTTCAGGGCAATGGTGTGGTCGAGAAAATCCGCTAGGGGCTATGCTTTTTTCAGCATAAATTAGCTTTAAATATAGCTCATATTAAAATATAATGTTCGATGAAAAGAAGTATGATGTTTAGAATATTTGTTTGTTCTAAAATCAATACAGGAAATCAAAAAAATACAGGTGATTGAATGATACAGAAAAAGAAGTTTGTAGAGAAGAAGTTTCAGGAATTTGAGCCTCCGCTCACAATGAACGGCAGGGTAGAAAACCTGTTCCAGACTTCAGGGCCTACAATATTCCAGGTATTTGACGGCGATCAGTTGATTGAGCTCGCTGGCTTCTCGGGCGCCGGCATCAGAGCCCATCCTGAAATAAGCATAGGGGATTTTGTCAAGATTTCATATTCTGTTCTGGAGCACAATGGCAGGAAAAGGCCTGAAATATCTTTCATGGAAAAGCTTGAAGGAACTGAAAAAGAGGCTTTGGAAAAAGAGATAAAGAGGAAATTCCAGGAGAAGATATCTCCAAGAGAATCCAGCTTCATGATAAAGAGCCAGGCTCTTGAAAAGATGAAAGAGCGATTTATGGCTGCTGCCAGAAAAATCAGGGAAGCTGTGTTCACAGGCAGGACAATAATAATACGCCATCACGCTGACACAGACGGCTTTGTTAGCGGCATAGCGCTGGAAAGGGCTATAATGCCGCTGATACAATCCCGTACAGAAGAGGAGTGGAAATATTACAGGCGCTCTGTCTCGCGAACGCCGTTCTATGCCATAGAAGATGCTATAAGGGATATAACTTTCTACATAGACAGGAAGCAGAAAGGCGAGGAGCGGCCTCCTTTGCTGATTCTTCTTGACAACGGCTCAACAGAAGAGGATTTGGTCGGGATTCAGAAAGCCCGAATATACGGCATTGACATGATTGTCATAGACCATCATAATCCAGGAGAAGCTGTTGTTGACAAATTTGTGGACGTTCATATAAATCCCCATCTTTTTGGCAGTGACAGGAAATTGACAGCAGGAATGCTGTCAGCAGAGCTTGCGAGATTTGTGAATCCTGTTGAAAACATAGGCTTTTTGCCAGCTCTTGCAGGAGCAGGCGACTATGCAAAAGGCGCGGAAATGGAACAGTACATGAAAATAGCTGAAAAGCAGGGCTTGACTTTGGATGAGCTGAAGAAAATATCGCTTTGCATTGATTACGAAGCATATTATCTCGGCTATATAGAGGGCAAAGGCTTGATAGATGATCTGCTTCGCGAGGACATGGAGCGCCACAAGAACATGATAGAGCTGCTCTACGCAGAAATACAGGCAAGGCTGAAAACAGCCCTGGAAATCGTTGACAAGTACAAAAAAGTCAGCAGGCTTAATGGCATGGTTCTCGTTGAGCTGGATTTGGAAAATACAATTATGAGAAGAGAGTATCCTAACATCGGCAAGGTTACAGGCCTGCTCTTTGAGAAATACCTGAAAGAAAGCCCGAACACTGTTGTGCTTGGCGTCACAGAAGACATGTGCGTTATCAGGGCTTCTGAAACATGCGGGTTCAGCATTCAGGACTTCATGAAAAGGATAACAGGCAAGGTCCTTGGCTTTTCAGGCGGTGGCCATGAGAACGCGGGAACCATAAAATATATCAAAGCTGTCAAAGAGCAAGTTCTTAACGAGCTTCGCGCCTATGTCGCGGAACTGGGGAAAGAGGGAGTGAAATAAGCGGATTGATTGAAAATCATCTCCTGGCACTCTTCCATATTATGTCAAAATATTTCAGGAAATTGTCAGATATTTCTTGGCTTTTTACAAGAATTACAACAGGCTCATCTGACCACAAAACTATGGCAACCCTGTTTCCATATATTGTTATGCTTGACGGTGAAATGTTTTCCGGCATTATATAACGGGCTTCGAGAAGCCTGTATTTCTCAAGGTTTTTTTTCATATCTCTTAATGAAACCGCTTTTATCTTTATGCCTGCCTTAATTCTATCTCTTGTATATGATACCAGAAATCCCTTTAGCATATCCTCAACTTTTTCTATTTTTGTGCATATGATATAGACAGTTTTACCCACTTTCAACTCATCGAGAAACATGGTTTTAATTCCTTCCTTGCCATAAAGAATTTCTGCCCTGACATCTTTCTCCATTTCCATCTTCCATATTTTAGGAATTATTTCAAGCAGCTTCAGCTCGTTTTCTTTAAGCTCGTTCTCCTTCTGCTTCAGCTTGTTTATGATATGGGAGGGGTCAAGAGGCTTGTAGTATTTTTTGCCATTTTTCTCTATTGTTGTAAGCACGCCTTTTTTCACGAGGCGCTCCACCATGTCATAAACGCTTCTCCTATGGGCTTTCATCTCCTTCCCGAGATTGCTAGCGGTGGACTCCTTCAGGTATATCATTTTAGTGTATGTTTCCACTTCTTGCTCGCCAAACCCAAGGGATTTTAGAGCATTCCTGATCTCTTCCATGAATTTTTTCATGGAATAATAATGTTTTAAAGGCATTTCGCATAAAAGCTAGCTTGGTGTTTGGAAACACCAAACATCAATATCATGGAAGAATTCATATCAATTTTATGACAAAGGTAATAAGAATCCCAGGCAATCTGTGCGGCTATGACGAACCTATAAACGGCTTTGAAAAAATAATAGAAAGCCCTGGGTTTCAGCGCCTAAGGGATGTCAAGCAGCTTGACATGGTTTATAAAATATATCCAGGAGCTACTCACACAAGATTTGAGCATTCATTTGGGGCAGAACAGCATGCCAGAAAAATAATTAATTCTATAAGGGCTAAGGAAACCTGCGCAATAAGTGAAAAAACAGGAAAAACACTGGAGCTCGCTGCTCTCATTCATGATTACGGACACCCGCCGCTTAGCCATTCTGCTGAATATGTTCTTATGGGATTCGGTGAGCCGAACCATGATCAAAAGACAATTGAAAAAGTCAAGGAAATGGAGGAAAAAATAAGGCCGATGAATTATATTGATTTCAATCTTCTAGTCGGAATTCTTGAAGGAAAAAGCCCTCTTCATGAAGCTGTGAAAGGGCTTGCGGGAGCTGATACGCTGGATTATGTTTCGAGAGATGCGGAAAGATGTGGCGTTCCTATAAATTCTGATACTGTCAGAATAGAAAGTTATGCTTATTTTGACGGCAACAAATATGGGATAGAAACAAAAGCCAAGGAAAGCGTGGGATACCACGCACAATCATACATTCATATGTACACGGATGTCTACAACAGGAAGGCTTGCGCTCTTCTGAAAAGCCTTGCTAGGAGGGGAATATATGACATTTTGTCCAGGAGCATCGTCAAGCCAGAAGAAATATGGAATATGACCGACAACGAGCTTATTTGTGAATTTATTCATTCCGGCGGTCTTGCAAGGGAAACGTATAAGATTATTAGGGACCGCAAATTACCCAAAACATTCCTGGCTGTCAAAATAGAAGGTATGAAGTCGCAGGAAGAAACCAGAAGAAAGCCTATATATGTCGGGGAAATGGCCGAAGATGATTTAGGAAGAATAGCAAGGAGCTTTGAAAAAATACAAAATGTTATAGAATTCGAATCAGGAGTTGAGAGGGATATGGGATTCGAACCCGGTTCAATAACACTTGCAGAAATGCCCCACCTGAATAAGCTCTATCCAAGAGATGTGCCTCTTTATAATATTGACAACGGTTGGACATCATTGTTCATGGAAATACCTGGAATTGAGCAAAATTTCCTTTCAGGTGTCAGGAGAAAATACTCCCTGCGAGTCGCTGTTTCAGGGCATTCGAGAGAAGAATTATATCAGAAGGCTCCCATGGTTGTTGATAGTTTGAGATCGTTTATATGAAGTAATAAAATTCTATAAATTTGAGATTATAGAATCTAATCATGCAAAACAAGGATATGTGGAACACCCTAGCCAAAGGC
>CAZBKL010000065.1:0-4095 GCA_964492465.1 uncultured archaeon | reverse complement strand
GGAAAGATTCTGCTGATAAAGAGGACCAGGGGAGATTATGCTGGCTTGTGGGGAATGCCTGGCGGCAAGATAGAAATGAATGAGCACCTTTCAGAAGCTGCTGTGCGCGAAATAAGGGAGGAAACAGGAATTGACTCTGAGTTCAGGAGCCTGCTTGGTTTTGTTTCCGAGCATCTAATGGAAAACGGCAATGTGTCAGCTCATTTACTGCTCCATGTTTGCGAGCTTTTTCCTCTGTCAGCTGAAATATCATGCAATACAGAAGGTCAGTCAGAGTGGTTCAGCATGGATGAGATTGAAAGCATGAGAAGCCAGATGATTCCAAGCGATTTTCTCATGATTGAAAAGTTCGTGAAGAGCCGCGAAGGAAATTATTACAACTGCATTCTTGAGAAAGTAGGGGATGAATACAAGCTGAGGAAGTTTGAGTGAATTCATAATTTTGACCTAGAAATATGGCAAACAGCAGGGCTTTTCCAAACTATAATTTTGCTTGCGAAGCCATTCCGCTTTTCCTGTTCCCATTAGCAGAAAATTAAATAAAATCCTGAGTGAATTTTCATCTGGATTTATAAACATAGCGTCATAAAATAACTTATTCACAGCGGGGTAGAGCAAGTTGCCAAAGTTTTTGTTGGCAGCCTCAAAGCCTGGAGTGCTCGTCGGGCCCATAACCCGGAGGTCATTGGTTCAAATCCAATCCCCGCTATTTTATTTTTCTCCACTTTTAAACAGAAATCGGAAACATGGTCATCTCCACCAGATGAGAGAGAGGATAATTTTTAATGCTTGCCATTACTCCCTCATCAGACCTAAAACCATATAACTGCTTTAATGACGAATTTATCGCTTTACCTCTTAGCGAATCATTGATTATCAAAAACTGATAACTATCTGGTCTTTTCCCCAGTTCACCGATGCCATCCCCCACATTCCCTAAAGCGAAATTCTTTTTAAAATAACTGCCCAGATTATCTATTTTTGACATAGAGTCAAATTTCAAGCCGCTATTTTCATGTGTTATTAAAATATTTTTTGGAAGCCCTTCTAGACTAAAATTAGAAATTACATATTTCGCATCATCTCTAGATGGAATATACCTAAATAGTATATCTCCATCTACAAGCAACCCAGTCCAACCGCCTGGCTGATCTGGTCTTGTCTTTTCGGGTGGAGAGAAAAGAAGTTGCATTTCTCTTACAGCTCTTCCATCACCGTTTACAACATAAAATCCCAAAGACATAATTATTTATGACTACTGTAAAGTATTTAAATCATTTGACTTACAATGAATACAAAAATAAATAATAATTTTTGGCATTCTTTTTCAGATTTGTTTTTAAAGAATGTATATCAATTAAACTAAGGGAAGATTGTCATGTCATTAAAGCAAAACCTCAAGAAGCTTGACGACTTCCTATGGGAAGTGCCGAAATCCGGTAAAATGAGAGTGCCTGCTTGGCTTTTCCTATCTGAAAAGCTTATGAAAGATGTTGAAGACGGGGCAATACAGCAGGTTGCCAATGTAGCCTGCTTGCCAGGAATACAGAAGCATGCACTTGCAATGCCGGATATGCACTTCGGCTATAATATTGAAAATTATATTTTCAATGTGGCCAAGGATTTCCCATAGGCGGTGTTGCAGCTTTGGACTACAAAGAAGGTGGCTTGTCGCCTGGAGGCATAGGCTTCGACATCAACTGCGGCGTCAGGCTACTGCGCACAAATCTCAGCGAGCGCGACGTGAAGCCTCATGTAAGGAACCTGCTTGAATCAATATTCAAGAACGTTCCGTCTGGAGTTGGCATGAGCGGCAAGATTAAGCTTAGCATAGGCCAGCTTGATGAAGCTCTTGAGGGCGGCGCAAAATGGGCTGTAAAGCAGGGCTACGGAAACCAGAATGACATTGAGCACCTGGAAGAGCAGGGTTGCATGCAGGCAGCAGATGCCTCAAAGGTTTCAAGCGAAGCCAAGAAAAGAGGCGCCCCGCAGCTCGGCACGCTAGGCGCTGGCAATCATTTTCTCGAAATACAGGTTGTTGACAAGATTTTGCTTCCTGATGTCGCAAAGTTTTTCGGAATAGAAAAAGAAAATCAAATAATGATAATGATTCACACAGGCTCGAGAGGATTGGGGCACCAGGTTTGCACTGATTATCTCCAGATTCTTGAACATGCTTTCCAGAATGAAATCAAGGAGCTGCCTGACCGCGAGCTGATTTATGCGCCTTCTGGCAGCAAAGAATGCGAGAATTATTTCAAGGCCATGTGCTGCGGAGCTAACTATGCCTGGGCTAACCGCCAGATTATAACACACTGGGTAAGGGAAAGCATGGCAAGCGTGCTGAAAAAATCAGAAAAAGAAATGGGCCTTGAAACAATATATGATGTCGCCCACAACATCGCAAAAGTTGAGGAATATGAAATTGATGGAAAGAAGAAAAAGGTTTTCGTTCACAGGAAAGGAGCCACCAGAGCGCTGGGACCTGGGCATGAAGAAATTCCAAGCGATTACCGCTCCATTGGCCAGCCAGTCCTGATTCCAGGCTCAATGGGAACAGCAAGCTATATCCTGGTCGGAACTGAAAAAGCAGCTGAGCAGGCTTTCTCTTCTGTATGTCACGGCGCCGGCAGGCTTGAATCCCGTTCAGGTGCTTTGCGCAGCCTAAGGGGCGAGAATGTCAAGAACGAGCTTGAGAAGCGTGGAATTCTGGTCCGCGCAGCAAGCTGGAAAGTCATAGCAGAAGAAGCTCCGCAAGTTTACAAGGACGTTGATGAAGTTGTGCGCGTTTGCCAGGAAGCTGGCATAGCCAAAATAGTCGCGAGGCTTAGGCCAATTGGAGTCGTGAAAGGATAAAAATTAGCCGAAAAGAAATGCCTCTTCTCCCAATTCTTTTATACAATAGTCGATAAAAATTGCCTCTTGTCCAATATCCTGATGCTCTTTTATAACAGACTCTATTAGATGCTTAACAGGCAAACCAAAATAATAGAGCGCGCTACCAATAAGATAGTTTCTTCCAAAAATGTTTTCAGGAAAAATGTTTTCTAGAAAACTTTCAAGCTCATTTTCAGGAAGTTCGACCAGATCCTTTCTGCGAAGCCCATCAAATACACCAGGATCATTCGGCTCTAGTATGCCAGACTGCTGAATTTTCTGCATTGTGTAGCCATCTACATCTTCAGATTCTACTATTTTTCTTATTTGCTCTTTCAACCCATTAAAATAAATATTGATGTCACTATTTGGGTCGGCTTTCTTTTCAACCAGCCTATTGTAGCCAGTCAGAAAATAAGGCTTGACATCACTAGTAAAAACATACAAACCCTCGAACGGATTGATTACATTTAACAATACCATTTTTGTGCTGGAATATGGAATAAAAGATATTTCAATTGTGCTACTTCTCCCTATATGATGGCAAGAAGAATGCACACCGCTTAGGCCTCCCAATTCTAGGCAATCATACCCAGCTTCTTGCAGATGAGCGCTCTTCCCCCAAATTTGTACATTGTTTGGGTCAGTCATAGAAATTGCCCTTGCTTCTGCCAAGTTGAACGGTCCGAATATGCAGTATCCCATATTCTCGATACTGAATGAATATTATTAAAGCCTTCGTGATAATTATGAGCTAATATGTTCGACATAGAAATCAAGGGATTGACAAAGAAGTTCGGTTCCTTCACAGCAGTTGACAATATCTCGTTTTCTGTGAAAAGTGGTGAGCTGTTCGGGCTTCTTGGGCCGAATGGAGCTGGAAAGACCACCATCATAAACATGCTCTCCACTCTTGTTAAGCCGACTTCAGGCAAATGCGTTGTAGCAGGCTTTGATGTGCAGAAGCAGAGAAACAATGTCCGCGAGAGCATTGGCGTTGTTTTCCAGGAGCCTGCGCTTGACGGACGTCTGACCGGCAGGGAGAACCTTGAATTCCATGCCATGATGTACGGTTTATCCAGAAATGAGCGCAACAGGAAGATAAGCGAAGTTCTTGAGCTTGTGGAGCTCAAAGACAAGGCAAACACGATCGTGGATAAGTATTCTGGCGGTATGAAAAGGCGATTGGAAATAGCGAGAGGGCTAATTCATGAGCCA
>CAZBKL010000064.1:0-4241 GCA_964492465.1 uncultured archaeon | reverse complement strand
TTCAGAAGATGATACTCAGAGGATGCCGGAATGCAAGACTGAGCAATTCGGGAACCTGAAAATGATAAAGAAAAATAAAAAAGGCGACTGCCCTTTTCTATCAGCAAAAGGATGCTTGCTGGAACATTCAAAAAGGCCCCTGGACTGTAGGATGTTTCCTCTTACTTTCAGGCTCGAAAATGGCAAGGTTGGGTTATATGCCTATGATGGGTGCCCCTTTTTCAGAAAAATTCCGAGGGGGTGTATCAATGACGCGAAAAAAGAGATGTTCCAAAACATCAGCAAATGGACGAAAAAGGAAATTGAGGCTTATTCCAAAATCAAGCCATCGCTAGGAAAGCTTTTTCCTTTAAAACCTATTTAAAAGTATCCTGCCTATTATAATCCTATGGTTTCGAGATATGGGAAAAAGCCGCGCGAGCTCAGGGAGAGCGCACGCAAGAAAAGCAGCCAGAATTACCCCTGCCCTGTGTGCAACAGGCAGAAAGTCCAGCGCGAGGCAGCTGGCATATGGGTTTGCAGGAAGTGCAAAACGAAGTTTGCTTCAGATGCCTATGAATTTAAAGCCTAGTCTCTTAATTTTATGGTGATTATATGAATTATCAATGCCTAAATTGCAAGAAGGAGTTCCCGATAAAGGAGAAGGTTCAATGTCCGTACTGCGGATTCAGGATAGTTAAGAAGCAGAGGACCGCGGCTATAAAGCTGATTAAGGCAGAGTGATGATTATGGCAGAAAAAAGCAAGGAGGATGCGAACAGGGAAGCTGAGCAAGTTCTTATGCAATACCAGATGCAGGGACAGCAGCTTGAAAATGTGCTCGCCCAGAAGCAGGCTTTGCTCTTCCAGAAAGCAGAAATGGAAAGCGCGCTGAAAGAGCTGGAAACAGGTACAGAGCTTTTCAAGATAGTCGGACCAATAATTGTCAAAAAAAGCAAGACAGAGCTTAAAGCAGAACTTGAGGACAAAAACGAGGAGCTCGAACTCATGGTAAAGCAGGTTGAAAGGAACGAGAAAAAGCTCAGGGAAATGGCTGAAAAGAGCCGTGAGCGCCTGCAAGAGCTGATACCTGCGCTGCAGAACCATGAGCATAAAGCGCATAAATGCGATGACAAGGACTGCGAAGAGTGCGGCAAGTAGAGTGTTATATACTCGGTAAGCTTCTGCTTCCCGGGATTGCTTGGAAAGGAAGACCTTTCCAGCACGTCGGAATACTTCGTATTCCGAATGTTTCAAAACCCCTTAAAATATTAGGTTTTAAAAATGGTGCAAAAATCATACGGAAAAAGGAGAAGAACAAGGCACAAACTCAGGGCAAAAGAGCATCTCACCGTAAACAAGATGCTCCAGAACTTTGATGTCGGAGACAGTGTTTACATAAAGCTTGCGCCTGCCATACACAACTTTCCCCACCCGAAATTCCAGGGAAAGACAGGAAAAGTCATTGGCAAACGGGGCAGCTCTTATATTGTCGAAGTTAATGACATGGCAGCTGTGAAGAAAATCATAGTTGACCCTGTGCACATGAAGAAGCATATGTAATGAATATGATTAAGTGATTTTATGGATATCATAAAAGAAGAATTTGTTTCAAACTCGGAAGCAAAGGAAATAATGGACGAGAGGGCAAAGGACAAGAACATGGCGTATGAACAGAAAATATGCTCAGAATACCTGGATAAGATACCTGCTTTGCCAAAGGCAAAGGCTGAAAAAATGAAGGAGGAGCTTGCTACTTTCCCGTCCTTGAAGCCCGCGCAAATCGCGATGATAATAAACATAATGCCAGAGAGCCAGGAGGAGATTTTCATGGCCCTTGGCAAGGATATAGCTTCAAAAGATGATGTGGAAAAGATAATTGAAATAGTCAGGAAATACAGGCCTAAAAAACTTGAATAACATAATGGAGATTTGATGGGTGCTAGAAAATTAAAAAATGCAAAAAAAGAAAAATCAACACCTGGAGCAGTAAATAGTTTGGGTGAAGAAAATGACAAAGGAGGAGAACGCAATAATACTGGATTTTTTGGCAAGCGGATACCCCGGAGCAAGATACAGGGAACCAGTAGCCCAGGCTATGGGCGACAAGTTCTTCTCATTTCTTGAGCTTATTCCCAAGGACGGAGTTTCTTTGAAGCAGCATGAGCGCGTTTACATAGGGGACGGCCCAAGGAACAGGATAAAGCTTATCAAGAGGCGCCTGAGAGCCAGCGAGCTCACGAACGTGGCTTCAAGCAACATGGAAGAAATCCTCGTAGAGCTTATAATGCAGAATGAGCAGAAGTTCGTGGAATTCCTTAACAAGTCCGGGACTGTCACGCCGAGAATGCATCAGCTTGAGCTGCTGCCAGGCATAGGCAAGCGGTATGTCGACATAATACTAAGAAACAGGCCTTACGAAAACTTTGCTGATTTCGCGAAGAAAACCGAGATTTCGAATCTGGTGAGCATAATCAAGAAACGCATACTTAATGAAGTTTCAGGCGAGGAGAAGTATTACGCCTTCACCAGGCCCATCAGGATAGAAGAGCATCACTACAATGAGCACCATTACCGATGAGCATATTTCTGAAACTGATATATTAGCAACTCATGGCTGTCTCCTGCATTTTTCATGAAATTGCTCGGGCAGAAAGTCTTTTAAATTCCCAGCGCCCCTATGGCATAAGGCCCGATTATGTCAAAAACCAGAATCCCAAATGTCAGTAGCGATATAGCAATTACCAGCTTGTTCGCTTTTTTCTTGTTCTTGGTAAGCTTCACAATTACTTCCTCCATTATCAAGCCGCCGTCGAGTGGCTTGATGGGCAGAAGATTTATCATGCCTATGCCCATGTTGAGGAAAAATATCCATGTTGAAACAAATCCTATCAGCACCAGCGGGCCAGCTATTGGCAAAAAAGCCTCGTATATCATCGGATGCATGCTGTAATAAGGCCCTGATATTCCTATGAAAGAACCATTTACGCCATCTGGTCGGGCAACAGTGGTAATATTATATGTGCCGTTCATGGTCATAACAATGGCTGAGCTTCCTGGCTGAATTGCAGAAAGGACAGCTGACATTTCTTCAGGAGTGGTTGTGGAAACCCCATTTACAGAGAAAATGCAGCTGCTCGCGCCAGACAAAGCCATTGGATATCCTTCGATATTTGACGTGTAAGCAAGGCATGGGTCATAGAACAGGACTGAAAATATTAGCACGCTTATGAGCAGGAACGGAAGCGCGAAAATCATGTTCGCGAATGAGCCTGCAGCATAGACCTTCATCTTTGTTTTCCAGCCAGCTTTCTTAAGCTGCTTTTCATCAGGCTCGCAGAAAGCGCCTGGCAGAAATAGCAGAAGCAGCCAGCCAAGGGATTTTATTCTGATGCCTGAAATGCGAGAAGCTATGCCGTGCGAAAATTCATGGGGTATCATCACAGAAAATATGCCGATTACCCACAGCCACCATGGCAGAACCAGCAAGCCCGGAGCCTGCTCAACACTCCCGACAGCTCCTGGCACAACAAGGCTGACAGGAGCTACGTTTACTGATCTCTGGACTATGCCGACTGCGTTTGAAGCCATGAGCCAGAATGTGAAGAGCATGACAGGAAACGAAACCACAACAGCAATTGTGAAAAAAGCGTTCCAAAGCCTCTTGTGCCTGCTGGCAATGCGCTCAATGAAGCTCTTTCCCTTTTGCGTGCGGCGCATCAGGACTATGCCCTCAATCTTGACATTCCTCCGGTCGCGGTATATGAGAACAGCAATTAAAAAAATGAAAACCAGGAACGACTCCAGCTCAAACATAGGATATATTATGAGGAGGAAATATTAATAGGAAAGCGTAAACATAGAAAAAATGGATTTAAAAAAAGTTATTACTCAAGGATTGTTATAGATTTTAAATACTTTGCATGAAAGCTAATTTTAATGAAATCTTGTGTGGAAAAAAATTTGGATTCTGCTTTGGGAGACTTGAGAGAACTCTTGCAAAACAGTCCAGATGAATCTGCAACATATACCACTGCTATCCAGATATATGAAAAAATTATAAGAGGGACAAGGGAAGGATTAGGTCTTGCGCCCTCAGAAAAAGAGACGATGCTGGCTAAAGATATCTGGCATGGTTTTCTAAGGCATAGTATTAAATTCGGGCGAAAAATGCTGCAAGAAAAAAATTATCAAATGTATGACGATGCTCAGCGAATGATGATTTTTGAGAGGAAAATAGCAAGAAAATATGGCTCCGAAAAG
>CAZBKL010000063.1:0-4294 GCA_964492465.1 uncultured archaeon | reverse complement strand
GAACATTAATGACATATATTGGTTTGAAGAAGGAATAGATTTCTTTTTTAATCTATTATCTAACATTAAGATTAATAGAAAATAGTGATGTTTATGCCAAACATATTCCAGACAAATTTCCTCGGTGACCCGAACCTCGGAATGTTCGGCTTCGCCACTGAGAAGTACTGCGTCATGGGGCCGAAGCTGTCAAGCAGGAAGCGGTTAGAGGAAGCGCTGTCTGCCAGGGTTCATGAATGCAAGGCTCTTGGCACAGACCTTGCCGGGCTTTTCATCACGGGAAACAGCTCGGGAATAATCGCGCCGAACATACTTGAAACATGGGAAATAGAAATACTGGAAAAAATAAGCAACGTGCTCGTGCTTGAAACAGATTTTACAGCTCTGGGAAATATGATACTTCTAAATGACAAGGGTTGCTTGATTTCAAAGCTCATTAAAAACCAAAAAGACCGGATAAGCAGGTTTCTTGGCATGGAATGCGAGATAGCCAAATCCAGGTTTGGCATAATCGGCTCTATAGCCCTTGCCACTGAAGCAGGTTGCGTTGTTCATCCGAACCTTGAAAGCGAATGCGTAGAGCAGATTTCAAGGCTCCTTGGCGTTGAATGCGAAGCAGGAACTGCTAACTTCGGCTCTCCATATCCCGGAGCCTGCGCTATCGCAAACTCAAAAGGGCTTTTGGTATCAGAAGAATCAACAGGAATAGAAGTTTCGAGAATTGAAGAAATATTATTCAGAAGGTGATTTCGTTGTTTGGATTTTTGAAGAAAAAAATAAACGACATCGTCGGCAAGTTCTCCAAGGACGAGGAAGAGAAGATAGAGCAGCTCAGCGAAGCTGAACTGAAAAAGGCAGAAAAATCTGCTGATGAAAAGCCAGATATTTCAAAGCCCTCCCTAAATCCTACAGAAGGGGAAAAAATAGCAGACCTGCTGGTTGAGGCTGAAAAAGAAATAGAGGAAATGGAAAAAGCAGAACAGCATGAGGAAGTGGATAAGATTCTTGAGGAGAAGCCTGAAGAAAAAAAAGCAAAGAAAGGTCTCTCGGAAAAAAAACACGCAAAGAAGCTGAAAAAAGCCCTTAAGATCGTGGAAGAAATTCCAGTTGAGCCAATTCAGCCAGAGCTTGTTCAAGAAGATACTCAGTTGGATGCGCAGAAAATCATTCATGAGGAAAAGAAGGTTGGCTTCCTGGAAAAGCTTTTCGGGAAAAAAGAGTCCAAAACAGAAGAAGTAAAAACAGGGCTTATTGGCATAATAACTGAAAAAGAAATCAGCAAGGCTGATGTTGAAAAGATATCCGAGGAGTTGAAAATAGCTCTCATGGAATCTGATGTTGCGCTTGAAGTTGCTGACAAGATATGCGGTTCGCTGGCCAAAGACATAGCAGGGAAAATTGTGAAAAGAGGCGATACAGAAAAAATGATAAAGGGCAGCCTCCGCAATTCAATGGCTGAAATACTGGAACAGCCGGGCGTGGAAATAGAAGATGTGATAGAAAGAGCAAAGTCAGAGGGAAGGCCGGCGACTATAATATTCCTCGGGTTTAATGGCACAGGAAAGACCACCACTCTCGCAAAGGTTGCTCATTACCTCATTGAACATGGACATATACCTGTTTTTGCAGCAGGAGATACTTTCAGGGCTGCTTCAATAGAGCAGCTTGAGGTGCATGCGCATCGGCTGGGTGCTGGAATAATAAAGCACAAATACGGAAGCGACTCTGCTGCTGTTATTTTTGACGCGAGGGAGCACGCCAAAGCAGAAGGCTGTGATGTGGTGCTGGCTGACACTGCAGGAAGAAGCCACAGCAACATGAACCTCATGGACGAGCTGAAAAAAGTCATAAAAGTCAACAATCCGGATTTTAAGATTCTCGTCCTTGATTCGCTCACAGGCAACGACATAGTTGAGCAGTCCCAAAAATTCAACGAAGCAGTCGGGGTCGATGGAATAATATTGACAAAAGCTGATGTCTATGAGAAAGGGGGCGCAGCTCTTTCAGCTGTCCATACAATAAAGAAGCCGATTATCTTCTTGGGCACCGGGCAGGATTATGAAGACCTGAAAAAATTCGACGCAAAGGAGATTGTGGATAATATTCTTGGATGAAAATGAGAATTTTAAAAAGAAAAAATATTTTTTGCCTTAAAAATCATCAAAAGGCTCGCAAACCAGGCAGCTCCAGCTTTCGCCAAGTTGTATGAGATGGTGCCCGCAAACAGAACATCTTGGAATCTCAAGACATACCATGAATATATTTCATGCGGGATATATATAAAACTATCAGTTGGGATTAAAGAGTATTTTTTAATTTCTGATTGAAAATAACATTTGCTTTATGGAATTCGGTTTTTTAAACTTATGTTTTTCAATTTAATTATGGCATCTAATGCGATGGCAAAAACACACGACCCATGGACATTATCAGAATGGCTGAAATATTGTAAAGGGGATATAGATTATTGGATGAAAAATGCGAATGAGTCTGCAGGGGAAGGTGTTGTTGAAAATGTCATTTCTTGCTTTAAGCATATGAAAAAGTGTGAAAATTTTCTGCTTGAAGCAGAAATAGGGGAATTACAAAAAAAGAAGGATGAAATACTGAATTTAGCTTATAAAAATGGTATAGAAAAGAAGCTGAATTATTTTGCGAAAGGATTTATATCATTAGTAGAAAAAACACTAGAAGATGGCGGAGGAAAATCTCTTGAACAATTAGTAGAAGAAACAAGGCATAAAAATAATGATATTTTTATTAATGTTTCATTGGCATATGGTTCGCTGAATGATGCCCGCAAATATGCCGAAATTATTGGAGTGAATATTGAAGAAAGGGCGAGTGAAATTGAAGAAAAATTAAATTCTCTCGGCTTGCACGACTTTTTGTCTAGACCGAAACATTATGCTTTAGATATATAATCAAACCTGCACCGAGATGTTGCTGACGTAGAATGTTGCGTTGTCAACTGGCCTTATTCTCACTGTGTTGGCTCCGACAGTGACTTGAGTGGCGTTGAAAAACATCGCGTAGTTCTGCTCCCTGAGCATGTCGTAGAAATATGCTGTCCTGTTTCCATCCTTATTCTCCACAGTGACAGCTATTCCGCCCCGTGTCAAGACATGCGTCACATTGAACCTTATGGCTCCATATGAAATGTTAAGGTACTTGTACCTGTCTGAAGTGACTTCAAAGTCCCTTGTTATGGTGTTGTCTCTTGTTGTTTGATAAAAGAATAACAAGCTGGCAGCGCCTTCAAATGTGCTGTTGTCCTGTGCATAGAAGTCCAGGCTATTTTCACCATGCTTCAGGTTTTTCTGGTCAAAATAGACGGCCTGGTATCCGCTGGTTTTGTCTGAGAATATATCATTGCCATTAAGTCTTATTTTCAAAACTCCTTTGTGGTCCTGAAGGTCAAGCATTATCCTGCCCCTGTCGATTGTGAGCTTGTCAATCTCTTCCTGATAGACATTGAAGCTTATATGAGAAGGCTTTGAAAGCTGGTTTTGCAGGGAGAATTCAAAGTTTTTGATATAATATACGTCAGGCGCCCACATCCTCCAGAGTGAGCTGGTTGGGTATACTTCTATGCTGTTGCTTTCCTTTATCAGCGACTTGTTCACAAATATTGTATGAGTTCCCACATCAAGCTTCTTGTCTGAAATCACCTGGTCATTTAATTTTATCACGAGCCCGCCATATCCGTTTGCGCGTTCTATGTCAAATTTAACATAGGCCCCAACAAGGTCCTTTATGTCCATGTCTGCGCTAATTTCAAGGGAATTACTTCCGAAAAGCAAGCCGTTGAAAAGGTATTTTTCAGGAACATTGTAGCCGCTGGTTCCTGAAAGGTAGCTGGCATTTATCTTGGCGGGACCGATCGTCCTCCACAACGAGACGTTTTCAGTCCCTATCAGGTATTCGGTTTTATTGTCTATGTAGAGTATTGTTGTGCTGGTGGTGGTTGTTCCATAATAATATCCGCCGCCCCTGTAGCCTCCTCCATAACTGCTGCTGCCGGGAATATTCAAGCCTATGCTTCCTGAGAAAATTACCACCATTGCTACTATCAATAGCAGCCCGATGGTTAGAAATACAAAAAACTCATCCATTTGCAACAACCTTCAATAATATTTATGAGCGGTGCTTTTAAAAAACTTTACAAGGCTTGGCTATGCATTAAAATAAAAAGCGACGGGGGTGGGAATTTCTCGACCATGCCATTGTCCTGAAATATTTCTTTCTTTCGGGACGGCACTTCTTTCTTTGTAAGAAAGAAAGGTCGTTTCGA
>CAZBKL010000062.1:0-4316 GCA_964492465.1 uncultured archaeon | reverse complement strand
GTATGATTGGCTATGTAGCTTTCCTTTTTCTCTGCCGGAACAGTATCCAGAAGGAAATTGAACGTAACGAGAGTAAAGCCGCCGTATATGAAACCGTTATACGAAACCACCAATGCAAGTTGCCACAGACTGCTGGCAAATATCCACCAGAATGGTATGAAGCATACCATTATTCCTGTGACTATGAGAATGGTCTTGTCGCTGTATTTTGTGCAGAACCTTCCCCAATATGGCTGTGAAACCAGGATTATCACTTCTTCTATGGTTATGATTGCAGCATACCAGAAATAGCCTATGTCCATGGCCTTGAGCATCTTGATTACATAGAATGGGGAAGCAACTGCTATGGCAAAGGATATTGCTATCATGTAAAATGTGAAATTGAAAAATTCAGGGTGAAATCTTATGGCAAAAACCAGGTCTTTTGGGTTTATTTTGAATGAGTGCCTGTAGATAAAGCGCTTCTTCAGCCCAGGCTCGCTTATTCTCATGAAATAACCCACAGCTAGCAACCCGACTATTCCTGCGAGTGGAAAGAGCATGGCGAAGCCGAACCATGAAACTATCAAGCCTGATGCAAAGAGAGCCAGCAAGCCAGCTATGCCCATTATCATGTTTCTTCGGCCGAAAAATTCTCCCCGCTGGCCCTGCGGGACAATATCTGCCATAAGCGATGACCATGCAGGATTGCGAATGCCATTTAGGAAGAATATTATGAATACCATAACAGCGAAAGTGAAAACGTGATCGCCGGGCAGGAAGAGCAATAACGGCACGGCCATCCAAAGAAAGCGGGTTATTATATATGAAGAAAGCCAGATGGTTTTCCTGCTGAGAAGGCCAACCATCCTGGCGCCAGGCACTTGGGCGAGCGAGCTTCCCATGCTTTGCAGCATCACTATAATGCTTACATAATAGTTGGATGCACCCAGTGCCAGTGCGAACGGTATTATATATTCCTGGGTCATGTGCGCGGATGCTACAGAGAAAGAGCCTTCACCTATTGATGATTTCAGGTTTTTCTTTTCAGTATCTGATCTATTCATGCTTGCTGCCATTAGAATTCCTTATTGCTCCTTGAAAATAAAAAGAAACCCAAATAATATATACCATGGAATACCCAGACGGCTTTGCAGAGCTTGTGAAGATGGCAAGCAATAGCCCTGTTAAGCAGGCTGAAGGCAAGGCAATATGGGAAAAATTCTGCGATTCTGCTCTTATTGGCAAGGACAGGGGAGAGCCACAGATAGCATTTCTCAGAAATTTTATGAAAGAGCATCTGGATTATGATTTTGTAAAGAAAAGCAATGAATTTTCATGGCACGAAAACACCCAGGAATTCCTGAAAGAGCGTCTTGAGAAAATAAGGGACGATGAGTCTAAACAGATTATTTCAGGAGTCCTGCGGGACCTGACCTACATAGTTTCCACCATAAAGCAGGGATGTGATTTCTTTGAGAAGCGCAATTTGCTGAAGGACCCCAAGGCCATTGATGGAAAGGAGCAGGAAATAATAAATGCAATAGTTAAGGAGAGAGAAATAACAGGAATGGGATATGTGAAGACAATACTCTGGATGCAAAACTGCGGATTGGCCAAAGACTTTGCGCCGCCAACAAAGCACCTGAAAGCTTTCCTGAACAATGACGTCGGCCCATACTACCAGTATTATGAGGATGATGCTTATTTCATGAAACGGGCGCAGGAAATGGCAAAAGATTTTGGAAAAGCTTCACTCTCTGACATATACCGTGCAATCTTCTTCTTTCGCATATTCAAGTCTGCGATGCCCAGAGGCTCGAAATTTACGCCCAAGAAGCTGGTTTCTTTCCTGAAAAAGAAAAAGCTTTCCCTCGAAAAGCTGCAGGAAATGCTAAAAGACAGGGACAAGATGGACAAGCTGATAGAGGAGCTTATGAATTAGAAAGTTTGGTGAATTGCCGCCAAGCCTGTTTCTAATCATTTCTTTTACTATTAGAAAGTATTGAAAGTTTTATATAGGCTTTTCCTATTCATAGTAATATGCCAGAAGACGGATATGGTGAAGCAGCAACTCAGACTGCAGTCTTGAATGCACCTTATAATCCAGATGGCACTGCTTTTAAAAAATTAGGGCTAAAAGAAGAAAGAATTCTTGGTTATTGCGCGGAAGGGATGTGCCTAGAAAAAATGAAAGCAACTGAAGCGGGCAACGGTTTTAGTGCAAAAAGTGTCGATGTTTATTTATCCATCCTGAGAAAAGACGGATATGTTTCTAAGGGCTCCCGATGGAAAAGAGGAAACCCCATAAAACTGACAAAAAACGGCAAAGAATATTTGGGAATTAGCAGCGAAGATATTGAAACCAGTGAAGGCAAAAAACTCATAAATGATAGTAAGCCAGGAAAATCTAGCAAAGGTAAAATTAAAAGAAAGGTCATTCCCGTTTCTTATATTCGTGATGATAATGTCCCTTCCCGTCTTTTAATTTCCTTGCTATATGCTGCAGGTGAGCTTTCAACAATAGAAGCGAACAGGCTTGATAAGGATATGGGAACAGGCTATAGAAATATAGGAGCCTATTTGCCTTATTATGAAGAAACCGGTTATATCTCACTCCAGAAGCAGGAAAAAAGCGATGGAAAAAAAATAATAGCAAAAATCAATGAAATGGGGAAAAATGTATTAAAAGAAAACAGAATACCTGAAGAATTTCTCAGCAAAGTTTCGCAGCATAGAGCCGACTTGGTGGCAAAATACAGGGAACTTATGGAAGAAATTGATAAAGGATGTATGGCTGGCGATAGCTTGGCAAAAAGAATTCTGAAATATGCTTCCAAAAGGCTTTCAAGAAAACAAATACAGGAAACTGAAGGCTGCCAAACAAAAGAGGAAAAGCATTTATTGAGAGCTGAGATAAGCGAAGCTTTTTCATCAGGGAAGATAGGAAAAGCTTACTTGAACGACAATGATTATTACATTTTTCCCACAGAAATTGGCAGAAAATATTTTGATTATGAAGGAAAAGAGCTAACTCTCAGAAAACGCATTATTATATATGCTATGAAAGAACTCGAAAAACAAGACATCTTGGATATTGAAGCATGCGGAAAAGTTTCGGTAACCTCTACTAAAGGGTCTGTAAGCGACTGCGTTTCAAGAGGTCTTATAGAAAAAATAAGCACAGGCGACGAAGATAACCCCGATGACTATAGTCTAACAATCACAGATGAAGGAAAAAAGTATCTTGAAAAAGTGCCTCAGCGCATGATTGATGACATTTCAGAAAGAATAGCTGAATATTTTGAAAAGAAGAACAGCCACGAAATATACCCGGAAATTCTCGGCAGGACAAGGCCAGACATTGCGAATTCTTTTCCCTTGCTTATTAAAATCAAGGAAGAACCGGCGCCTGATTATGATATTTCTGCTTTGCCAGGAATCTATGACATTGGAGGATTTGACGGGCTCAGAAAGCCTGCTGAAAAGAAGCCAGCTTTAAAGATACCTGATCCACCGAAACCAAAAACCAGATACATATCACAAAAAATATTGCAGAACAAAGAATTCTATCAGGTGTCTTCCACAAGGCGTGTTGGAAAAAGACTGGTAATAATGCCGCGAGATACTGATGATCCAAAGAAAATAAGTGATAAAGATTATAAATTTGATGTTGAAACTTTTACCAGGACTCTGATATATGACGAAAAAATAACACCCAATGGAATATCCTGCATGAACGCATTTTCTCTTTTCGTGGCAAAAGATAAATTATCGGCCCGGAAAAGGATAGAAGATGACTACCTAGCTAACGAAGATGACCTTATAAGAAACGGGCTGATAGAAGTAAGCTCTGGCAGTACTGTGGTGACAGAAAAAGGCGAAGAGCTTATCGGATTTCTCATAAAAGCAGGAAAATATTGATTCTACCAAACATCCCGTGAATATGCCAGGCCTGACTTGCCAAGCTGGATTATGTCATGGGCCTTGTTTTCTTTTAATGTCGCTTCAGAAACTCTCTGCAAAACCGCGCGGCGATGAAGCTCGATTATTGTCGTGCAGCCGCAGTTGCACATGGATGACTTGATTTTATTGAGGGAATCTGCGACAACTTCTCTCAGTCTGCCTGCATATGGCACAAAGCCGTCCACTCCTTCTTCGAAAAGCAGCCTTGAGCCGGTTTCCTGATATCTCTGCCAGTTGCTTGCCCTGTTGGTTCCTTCGCCCCAGTAGGCTTTTAGCTTCTGACCCTCGACCATCTGCACAGGAGCAGGGCTCTCATCGCATCTTGCAAAGTACCTGCCCATCATCACAAAATCAGCTCCAAAGGCTAATGC
>CAZBKL010000061.1:0-4394 GCA_964492465.1 uncultured archaeon | reverse complement strand
CTTTCCTGAGAAAAGCAGGCCGCGCTCAGCAAGAAGCTTGACATAATGCGAATTTACCTCATATCTATGGCGGTGGCGCTCAATTGCAAGCGGCTTCAGCTTGTTGCACAACCCGATCCTGAAATTCTCAAGTTTTTCAATCTCTCTGCTGTCTGCGTTCAGGCGCCCGGACTTTTTGTACATTTCATAAATTCTGCTTTCCTCATCAAGTTCAGCTGCGTAATTTCCGAGCCTCATGGTAGAGCCGTAGTTGCTTTCTGCCAGGATGCTCTTCTGCTCAGGCAGTATGTCTATCACAGGGTGGGGAGTTTCAGGGTCAACTTCTGTTGTGTTCGCGCTTTCAAGCCCGCATATGTTTCTGGCAAACTCCACAACAGCAAGCTGCATGCCGTAGCATAAGCCTAAGAACGGAATACCCTGCTCCCTGCAGAACCTTATGGCAGATATTTTTCCCTCAACGCCACTTGAGCCAAATCCTCCTGGTATTATGACGCCAGAGCAGTTCTTCAGGCTCTCAAGCTTTCCGTGCCCGTTTTCAAATGTTTTTGAGTCAATCCACTCTATGTCAACGCCAACATCAAGCTCTGCCCCAGCGTGCTTCAAAGCTTCGTTTATGGAGATGTAAGAGTCTGCGAGCGAGAAATCCCCTATGTCAAGATACTTGCCAACCATGGCCACTCTTATTCGCCTTGAAGGGCTCATGATTCTATGCACAAGGCTTTCCCATTTTTTCCAGTCAGGCTGGCGCCTTGGTTCAATGGCAAAGCGCTTGAGCAGCTTCATTCCAAGCTCCTCGGTTTCAAAATTGAGCGGAATAGTGTATATGGTCTTTATGTCAGGAGCAGAGATTATGTTTTCAGAAGGAATGTTGGAATAAATTTCAATCTTCTTTTTCCTTATGTCATCCAGAGCCATAGGAGCCCTGCACAGGACAAAATCTGGAAATATTCCACTCTCATTCAGAGTCCTTATAGCTTGCTGTGTCGGCTTTGTCTTCATCTCGCCAACATGACCTGGCACAGGCATGTAGCTTACCAGTATGTTGACGACATTTTCCTTGCCGAGCTCTATTTCAAGGCTCTTTGCCGCGAACAGGAAAGGCAGGTTCTCATAATCGCCTGCTGTGCCCCCTATTTCAACTATGACAAAATCAAAGCCTTTTCCCGCTTCCTTTATCCTGCGCTTTATCTCATTAGGCACATGGGGAATGAACTGAACGGTCTGGCCAAGATAGGCTCCAGCCCGCTCGTCATCAATGATTTTCTTGTAAACCTGGCCAGTTGTTATGTTGTTTTTTCTTGAAATGTCTATTCCAAGAAAGCGCTCATAGTTCCCCAAGTCCTGGTCTATTTCGCCGCCATCAGGCGTTATCCAGACCTCGCCGTGTTCGGTCGGCCTGAGGGTGCCTGCATCATAATTGATATAAGGGTCAATCTTTACAGCAGTAACAGAAAAGCCATACTCCTGCAGGATCTTTCCAATAGAAGCAGTTGCAACGCCTTTTCCAACTCCTGATATCACACCGCCTGTGACAACAATGACCTTCATGCAAGCACTTTTAAAATTAAACCAAATTAACTAGCTTTGTGAAATTTTAAAAGATTTTGAAAGAGCTAAAATAAGAAAATAAGATGGGCTTCATTTCAGTCATTGCCATATCAGACGAGTTCTTCGGATTTTCAGGTTCAAGGGGTTATGGATTTACCCCCCGCATCCTTTAATTCTATTTGATAAACTGTCCAAGCAGTCTCGTCACGTCTTAAATCACGGTTCATGGTCGATGCCCAGGCAAGAGCTTTGTTAAAACCTTCAAAAGTCTGGGGATTTCCGCCATCACTATATAGAACTATAGTGTCCCCTAACTTTTGCCCCACATACCATGGGTCTTTTGGAAGCACAACGGTCATTTAACCACCAATAAATGACTATAATAAGAATATTTAAACCTTGCTAAGCCGTCGCTATCACTCAGTGCTGTGGAACAGCAGCGTGGCAAGAAATACCATGTAAGCCACAAAGCTTACTGCGCTGAAGACAAGGTTTCCTGTTTCTATGAAAGAGCCGACAAATATGGAGAATGAGCCAAATGCCATGAAATACAGGGAGTCCTTGATGACAATATTCATCTCCCTGCTGCCGAATTTCTCCTTTATCAAGCCAACTGACATTATTCCGCCAGCCAAGCCTGCGAAGAAGTAGCCGAATATCTCAGGTATGCCGTGAAGTGTTATTGATAGCATCGCATACGGCAAACCGTAGGCATATGCGAAAAAAGAGCTCATTCCGCCTGCTATCAGCTGCTTCACATAGAAGCCTGCATAGACGCCTATGACAGAAGCGTTCCATGAAAGTATGAATACTGCCCCTGCTCCCAGGAAAAGCGAAGACACAAAAGACAGGATCAGCACAAACATGTTGTTGCTGAATATCCTCATGGCATTCTCAGGAACCAGAACACTGCCTGAAAGGGACGCCCCTGACAATCTCTGCACTTCGCTTATCTGCTTTTCAAACATCTCGCTTTTCATGGTGTCAGGCAGGAAAACAAAAAGAAGGCTCATCACTATTATCACTCCCAGGAAATACGCGCCGTATATTTTTATGACAGGAGCATGGCGCTGGAACAGGTTATTTTTTTGGCGGTGATTTAGTGCGAACTCCTCAATTGCTTCTTCGCTTGCGAACAGCCTCTGGAAAAACGGGGCAAACATTATGGTTATGAACGCGCTCGTCAGCACAGACGTGTATTCGGGAAATATGTAATATGAGAAGAGAGCAGCAACAATTGATATGATTATGGATATTACCAGGACTTCCAGCGGGCTGTTCCTTGCCATTTTAGGGTGAAGAAGTGATTCAAGCATAATGATTCCTCTGAAATATTAACTAACTATATGGCAGGCAGAATATATATTTCTGCCAGAATCATTGCCTTCAACTCTGCTGATGAGAAAGGGTTATAGAAACAGGAGGGGCTTCGGAAGAGCAAAACTACCAGCTTAGCAACCCTGCCGTTTGGTCTGGCATCACTTCTGCTCCTGCCTTGCGTTCATGGCAGAAGATATCATCATCATGGCTGCTATGAGGTATATCACAAAAGCGAGCAGCAGGGAGAGCGCGAAGCTGATTGATGTCGTTCCTTCAACCCACTCTATGTTGCCTGCTATCATGCTGCCTATTAGGAAAAAAGCAGCTGACAAAATCCACAAGCCATGGACGTAAAAGTCGAATTTCATTATTGAAATAATGCTCTGGGTTTTAAATAGCTTTTTATCAAATCAAAATCATGCCAATCGAAACCACTTACAGGAGCTCTGGTGTTAATCTTGAGCTGGGCAACACTGCTTCTGAAATTCTTTACAATGCTTCAAAGATAACATGGGAAAACAGAAAGGGCAAGCTGGGCGAAGTTAAAGAATTTTTTAAAGATTTTTCAGGCCCGAGAGGTGTGCACATAGGCGGCCTGCCAATAGGCTCATACTACTCTGCAAATACTGATGGTGTTGGCACAAAGGTTATCCTGGCGGAGAGAACAACCAAGCATGATACAGTTGCTTTTGACTTGTTTGGAATGGTATGCGATGATGCTGTGAGAAGGGGCCAAATACCACTTACGCTTGTCTCCACGCTTGACATAAGAAGCTTGGGCGAAGAGGGAGAATCTTATATGGATTATGTCAGGCAGCTTGCTGTTGGCTACATAAATGCTGCAAAAGAAGCTGGTGTAGCTGTTATAGATGGCGAGTCTGCTGAGCTTGGCGCAACTGTCACAGGCTATTCTAAGCTGCCGAGTTTTTTAACTAGGCTTGGGCAGGCATGGAAATATGCAATAAAAGGAGAAGAAATTATCAACCCAGGATTTCATTATAACTGGAGCGCATGTGTTGTGCCTCTTTTCCGCGAAGAAAGGATCATCGCAGGACATAAAATTAAAGCGGGCGACAAGCTAGTTGCACTCAGAGAGGATGGATTCAGGTCAAATGGATTGTCTCTTGTGAGAAGGGTTATGGAAAAAAAATATGGAAGAGAGTGGCATGAGGAAACTTACAACGGGCGAAACCTGGCTGAGTGGGCACTTCATCCAACAAAAATATATTGCAAAGCAGTTTCTGACATGTTTGGCGGCTTTTATGATGAGCCTAAAGTCGAGCTTCATGGCATTGTCCACATAACAGGCGGTGGAATTCCTGAGAAGCTTGGCAGGGTGCTGAAACCCACTGGTATGGGAGCTGACATAACAGACCCATTTGAACCATGCGAACTGATGCTTCATTGCCAGAAGATAGGCAATACTCCTGATGATGAAGCATATAGGACATTTAACATGGGGCAGGGCATGATATTAATTACTGACAACACAGAAGGGGCAAGAAGAATCGCAGGCGAACATGGAA
>CAZBKL010000060.1:0-4713 GCA_964492465.1 uncultured archaeon | reverse complement strand
AGAGGTCTTTCAATATGGGCTTAATTTCTTCGAGCGTAAGCTTTCTTTTTATGTATGATATGGCTATGGCTAAATATGCACCAAAAATTCTGTTCTTTCTTCCTTGTCCTTCGTTTTCTTCCAAGGCAGCTTTTTCGGATGTGTCGGGTACATACAACTTGTTGTCAAACCGTATATCAATTGGCGTATCAACTTCGTCCCTTTCATACAGCTCTTTTAAATATCTGGCTAAATCGACTTTTTCATTCTTCTTCTGAAGTTTTGATAACAAAGCAAGTGACAATAAAATGGATTCGGTGGCAGATTTTTCCCTTTCTGCAAGAAATGATTTTCCCAACAAGTCTTTGAATCCATATGTAATGCCGATGATAATGCCGCCGCTTTCTTCCCAGGCAGCGATTACAATAGGGTCCTTTCCGATGTTGATATCTTTTCCCGAAGCGTCGGTAATAATCACATCCTCTCTGGGATGTTCCCTCAACCGACCTTCTGTTCTGTACATTACATTAGCTAATTTTGAAAAACCAACTGAAGTATTAATCACCTCCACATCAAAGCCTTCCTCTTTTCTTTTCTCTGCCCACTTATCTATTGCAGGAGTGGAAGCCAGTGTTTTAAGAACCACCAATGTCCTGTCTTTATTAATTTTTCCTTTTTGCATCAGTTTTGCGAGCCGCTCAAAATTCATCTCATGCAAAAAGTGAAAAAATTTATTCGGTATAAAAACGGCGTTTATCTTATCTTTGTTGACAATATTGTAAACGACCCCTATCTCATCCAATAACTTTTTTGTGTTTTCGTCATTTGGCAGGATTTGGCTCACATAGAGACGATCATTATCCATATCTGTGTAGAGAATAATGTCGCCTATTGTCATAGCTGCGAAACGCTTCGGATAATCAGCTGTGCAAAGCACGGGAAAATATTTTATAACTTTTCCTGAAGGCATAACCCTTTCATATAATTGGGTGCCATCTGCTCCCAAATCAAAAATTTCATCTTTCCCGGTCTTGGGATTCTCTTTCAACTTTCCGATATTGCCAAAATCAGGACGCTCGTCTATATGCATCCAATCAACCCCTTTTAACAGCTCTTTAAGGTCAATCTCTTTGAGAAATTCAGTCAGCGTCCTATATCCTGAGCCGTGAGCGCAATCAATATGAATTTTTTTGCTGTCAAGACCTCTCACCAAACCTAAAATTTCCTCATCCAGCGCTGTCTGTTCCTGATACTTTCTATAAACATACATTCCATTATGGGTGCTGGCATAGAGATGGTCAGTAATACGGGAGTCATCTGCTGCTGATAGGTAGAAATCAACGTAGCCATCCCGCTTAATCTTCTCAATAATTGCCTTCTGGATATCAATCATTGCTTCGATGGCGCTAGTTAAAAACTGGCTTCCTTCATAATCCATAATTTTTAAACCATCCACATTGCTTTCGGCATGGGAAGCCGTGCCGCAGAAGGAGAGCACAAAATTAAAGAACTTTCCCATAGTTGAACTGTTCCAGATAGCAGTTGCTCTGCTATGGGGAAATACATGGCAGATAAAACCAAGAGCTGCCAAATTGCGGACAAGTATGTCTTGGAATTTGCTGCTGTGATATCTTACTTCATGTCCATAATTTGCCTGATATGGAAATCCTGCGCCTTTATTGTAAATAATCTTGACCATAAGACCCAATGAAAGCGCGGTTAATAGCCGCTCAAAGGAATTTTTGACCTGCCGAGTATCATGGATATTTGAAATGTTCGAAGTGTGCCTAATTCCAGCTATCGCCAAAGGCCCTAACTCGGCATATCTCCCAAATGATTTCAATATATTTCGTCCTTGCGAATTAGTAGCGGCATTATATTCTTCAAGCATCTGCCTTGTAATGCGCACCCTGATTATCCCTTTTTGCTCCTCTACTGGAACAACGGAATCATGCCCCCATGGCGTGGGATCCTTAAGCAGCTTTTTCAGTTCTTTTTCTTCCCACCAGTTGGTGTTGGCTGAGCCTTTTTTCAGAACAATAACATCCGTGGCATCTGTTTGAGGATATAGAGCAGCTTTTTTATTTTTTACCCTCGCCTCTCGATTTAGTCGGGCATTCATAATATCCTCAATATTATTTTCTTAAATTTAATAGCTTTGGCGATAACTTATTTCATGTTCCACCTGATAAGCATCGGCTTGTTCAACGAGAATGACATGTCTGTCAATGCTGTCGAGACAGCAATGCATTGCGATGAGCTGTTTGTGGAGTTTTACACCAGCCAGCTTGAAACCAGCGCTGAAAAGCTCGCAGGCTTCATAGGAAAGCCTGTGAAAGAGCTTAAGCGTGAAGAAGTTGAGAATTCAAGGCATCTTCTGGAGCTTGCTAAAGAGCGTGATGTTGGCCTGCTTGTTGGCGGAGAATGCCTGACAGCCACAACTCATATCTCTCTTATCATAGACGCAAAGAAAGCTGGAATTCCTGTGAACGTGGTTCATGGCTCTTCTGTTTACACAGCAGTTTGCAAGACCGGCTTGCAGATTTACAAGTTCGGCAGAACCACCACGCTTCCGAAATTCAAAGCTGTTTCTTGCTATGAAGTTATAGAGCAGAATCTCAAAGCAGGTCTCCATACGCTTGTTCTTCTTGACATAGGCATGAAAATTCCAGAAGCTTTAAGCCAGCTGCTTGAGCTTGAAAGCGAGTGCAAAAGAAATGTCTTTTCAGCAGACACAAAGATGATAGCCTGCTGCCGCTTAGGCGGAAAAGACGAAGTCATCAAATATGGAAAAGTTTCTGAACTGGCTTCAAACAAGAATCTTGAAAAAGTCCAGGCGCTTCTCGTCATCCCAGGAGAGCTTCACTTCAAGGAAGAGGAAGCACTAGAAATGTGGAGGTGACTACTAACAATGCACATAATTTTTCCATAGCTCCAGATTCTTTGAATTCATTGAAACTTCCGAGTTCTTGATAAAATCGGGTATATCTGTTTGCTTACTTACTGCTTCCTGGTAATGGTCACATTGATATGCATCAGGACAGCACTCTTTTCTTGAAGCACATCTTCCATCGCATGCGCAATAATTTGTTGTGATTGAATGGACAGATGA
Source organism: uncultured archaeon (assembly GCA_964492465.1). Lineage (GTDB taxonomy): Archaea > Aenigmatarchaeota > Aenigmatarchaeia > GW2011-AR5 > JAHLMP01 > CAZBKL01. Next base: position 1,622 of record CAZBKL010000060.1, on the reverse strand, counting down.
ATCAATTTTTCCAGTATTGCAGTTTATTTTTGTAGCACTGCTCGTTGCACTGCTGCATTGCGAAGAGCACCACGGTCCTGTGTACGTTGTGCCTGCCTGAACAGTCGTTGGAACTTGTACCGTGGAAGGTATCGTTGTTTTTGGCGCTGTTGTCGTTACCTTTGTGGTTGCCGTGGCTGTTGTTGATGATTTGCATCCATAAGTTCCCCCACTAGGGCAACAGATACGCCCGTCATCAACACCGAACACATCTTTACCCAGGACGCATCTATCGTAATAAACGTCACTGGTTCCGCACATTGTCTTCTTCTCGCTTTCAGAATTATAGCAGTTATAATAGACTTTATTTGGATCCAAACCCAGATTTTGCATTATTTTATTATTTACAAGATAATCCTGGCACTTTTTATTATCACTGTCTTGACATAAACCAGTTTTTGGTGGTGATATAGTTGTCGCTACAGCCTTGGTGCCTGTTGTCGCTGTTGTGCTTGCACCGGTTTGAGCTGAGCAGGAAATGCAATTATTCGGACTCCTGGCTATGCAAACTTTTCCACTATCGGCACCTGTGCAAGACTCGCCTGCAATTTTATTGAAGCATTTCTTGGCTGAGTTTGTGCAAATAGAACTCTCGTATTTAGGATCGTAGCATATGCCAGAGCATTGTTTGCCTGTTGTCCCAGCTGCTGTGGTTCCGGTTGTGCCTGTGCCTGTCGTCCCGGTCGCGCCTGTGGTTGGCGTGGTTGTTGATGGAGGAACGGTGGTTGTCAGATAAGGTGTCAGAGAGCCTTCGGGTGCAGAGCATTTTCCGCCTAAACAAACCAATCCACCAGTGCATGCAGTGGCTTTTGAAGTATCACATTCACAGCCCAAGCCGCAAAACTCTGTGCATTTGTTTGTGCCGCTGCCGCACAAGCCAGTTGCATAAGTCCTGCAAACTTTTATTGTCTTTCCTGTTGTGGTGCCAGTGCCAGCTACATATTCAGGAACAGAAACGCATATTCCGCTCAGGCAGTCGCTTCCTTTCTCGCATGTTTTAGCGTCCTCTCCTTCTCCTGTCTGATAAGCCTTGTTGTCAATTATGGTTGTCGGGACTATTGTAGCGACAGCAGGGACTGTGGTTGTCACATAAGGTGTCCTGACATATGCTGGCAGGGAGCATGTTCCTATGCTGCCAGTTGCATAATCAATGGCTGAGCTTTTGTCGTCGAGGCAGGCGTAATCGCCCTTGCAGGCAGTGCTGGATTTGCAGTTGCATCCCAGGTCGCATATTTCTGAAGTTGGATTTGGCTGTGTGGTTGTTCCTGTTGTAATTGGCGTTGGGTCATCAGAAACCCCGCATCTTTGGTCGCATTTATCTGCTGTTACAGGAGCAGGAAGCTCTTTTGCGCAAACATATTTGGTTGGGACAGTTGTTCCAGTAGGGGCTGCTGTTGCCGGGGGTGTTATTTTCGAGATGTCTGGCAGGCATATTCCGCTTAAGCAATCTTTGCCATATATGCATTTTTCTCCTATTGGCGTTGTTCCTACCTGGACATTCTTGCCGTCAACGACAGTAGTTGGTACAGTAGTGCCGGTTTTTGGCGCTGTGGTGGTAGTTTGGTAAGTTGCTCCTTTTACTT
>CAZBKL010000059.1:0-4776 GCA_964492465.1 uncultured archaeon | reverse complement strand
AATTTCAGAAACATTAAAAATAAATTATAGGATAGCACATGAAAGGGTCGCTGCGCTTGAGAAAGAGGGGTTAGTGAATGTTGAGAAGGCTGGGAATTCGAAGATGTGCGAATTCTCTGGCAAGTTCAATAGCAAAGTATATGAAGCAGAATATTTGAGGGCAATGCTCCTGTTTAGGAATAAGGATTTTCTTGTAATACGCAACAGGCTCGCTGAACTGAAATCCCCTTTTATTGCCTTGTTATTTGGTTCTCATGCAAAAGGAATGGCAAACAGGCATTCTGATATCGATATCCTTGTGATAGGCTGGGATGAAAAGGAGATAAAAGCGATAATATCACTTCTGCCTGATAAAATACACCTTACTTCGGTTAGTTACAAGGATTTCATAGATATGGCGAGAAGCAGGAAGTTCTCGGTTGTTAGCGAAGCAATGAAAAATAACATTATTTTGATAGGAATAGAAGAATATTACAGGCTGCTGTCAAATGCTCGATGAAAATAAAATAAAGGAAGCAAAGGATAATGTAGTGTCATATCTGGAAGAAGGCTTGCTAAAGAAAACTATTGCCAGCAAGCCTGTGATGGATATTTTGCTAAGAAATGCTAAAGAAAGCCTGAGGGTGGCAGAAGAAGTTAGCAAAAATAATTTTTCGGATTTGTGGGTTATTGTCTGCTCATATTACTCAATGTATTACTATGCAAATGCTGTCCTATTGAAATTTGGCTATAAGGTTGGGGATAAGATTGCCCATAAAGTGACATCAGATGCATTGATTGTTTATGTCAGGGGAAAACTGAAGGAATCTCTTATAGAAGAATATGAAAAGGTAAAGGAAGAAGCGCTTAATCTTGCTGGAATGAAAGCAGATTCGATTGTTGAATACTTCGAATTTGAGAGAAATAAGAGAAGATTTATTCAGTATGAGACAATAGAAATCGAAAAGCATTCAAAAGCCATTACATCGCTGCAAAGAGCGAAAGAATTTGCAAAAGAAATGGATAAGCTTCTTACTTCCTGAAAAGCGGAACTTTCTATTCCATTCCAGCCATTATCAGCGGAAGAATTACAGTAGCATCGCCGTCAATGCTCACTTTCTTTGCTTTCTCTTTCACTTTGCCCCAGGACACAGCTTCCTTGATTTTTGCTCCGGAGAGCGAGCCGTCCCATTCAACTGCTGTTGTTATGTAAATGGCATAATCCAAACCATCCTTGAACTGGTTCCACCAGATTACATGATGCTTGGAAATTCCGCCGCCTATTATCAAAGCACCTGATTTTTTGGCTGTAAATACCATATCAGAAAGCATCTGCTCGTCCTTGAACAAATCTATTTTGAAATCCTTATGGTCCTGCCAGAACATCCACAGCTGGGAGCCGAATGAGCCGTCTGTGATGCCCGGCACAATTATTGGAATCTTGTTTTTCCATGCCCAGTAGATTATAGATTCTTCAGCTTTTGGCTCTTTTGCAATCTTCTCGCCGAATTTCCATATGAGCTCGCAGGTAGAGAGCTCTTTTGCCTCCTGGTATATAGTGGGAATAATTTCAGCCATTTTCTTCTCAAGTATTATGCCGTAGCTGTCATTTGGTATGAATATGTTCCCCAGTCGGTTGATGCCATCTCTTCTCAGCTTGGCATCATCTGCTTCAAAACTGCCGTGGTAATAATCTTTCCATAACCTTGCCAAATCATGATCTAGCGTGCCGCAGGTTGTGATTATCACATCACATTGTCTGTTCTTAACCATGTCTTTTATGACTCCACGTGTGCCTGTGGAGATTATGCAAGCTGGGAATGACAAAAATTTTAAGCAGTCCTTGTCTTTTAGCATCTCAGACATTATACAAGAAGCTGTGCATATGTCCTTGGCTGTGAAGCCCCCTCCTTCATGAAGCTGCCTTACGAGGTCATGGGCAGTCATTTTTTCTGATATTTTTATGTCCTTTACTGGTTCCATAGGAATTAGATTGGGGGAAAGGCTTAAATGGTTTTTATTATCGCCCACCGATTATATTTATGGTCAATGCAAAAAGAGCTGAAAAACTGCTGGTTAAACTGGTGAAAACAAATTCAGAGAACCCTCCTGGCGATATGAGGAAAATAGCTGATATTATCCGAAAGGAAATGAAAAGCGCTGGAATGGACGTCCGTGTTTATGAGTTCAAAAAGAATATGCCTAACGTGGTTGGAACGCTTAAAGGCTCTGGCAAAGGCAAAACGCTCCTGCTGACGCCGCATATGGACACTGTTCCTGCTGGCAAAGGCTGGAAGCATGACCCGTTTGGCGCAGAGATTAAAAACGGAAAGATTTACGGCCGGGGCGCTGAGGATTGCAAAATAAATGTCGCAGCCTGCTTGGAAATTGCAAGGAGCATTTCTGAAAGCGGAGTGAAGCTGAATGGGAATTTAGTGATAGCTGTCACGCCAGACGAAGAGACTGGAAGCAAGTTCGGGATCAAGCCACTTATTGAAAGAGGAATTATCAAACCTGATTATGCTATTGTTGCAGATGGCGACAGCTTTGAGATAAGCATTTCGCAAAAAGGGCTGGTTCAAATAAAGGTTGAAATATTCGGCAGGAAAGCTCATGGAGCTTATCCATGGCTTGGCGTTAATGCAATAGATAAAGCTTCTGAAATAATATGCGAACTGAAAAAATACAAGTTCGTTTTCAGGAAGCATCCTCTGCTTAGGGAACCGACGATCAATATTGGGACGATTTATGGTGGCGAGAAGGTGAACATTGTGGCAGACTACTGCTTTTTTGAGATAGACTTGCGATACCTGCCTAGGATGAATGCCAATAAAATCCTGGGGGATTTCAGGAAAATCATTTCAAAAAAAGCAAGTAGATTCAAAATTTCGATATCAGACCACCAGAAACCATATGAGACTAAGGGAAATGATCCTGTTGCTCAGCAGCTTCTGAAATCGCTTAAAAAATTCAAGAGCAGCGCAGCCTTTAGGGGAACCGAAGGAGCCGCGGCAATTTCATTTTTCAGGAATCATAATGCTGTTGCAACAGGATTTGGGCCAAAGGATGTGGCTCACATGACTGACGAATATTCACGCATAAGCGACTTTGTTTCAGGGGCTAGAGCCCTTGAAGATTTCATAAGAGAATACCTTAAATATCGCTAAGGAATAGGACAAACAGAGGGGCTTCTGCAGCAGATTGTTTTGAATGCAATAAGCCCGCCATTCCCCTGACCCCTGTTTCCTGCAAACTAAAAATCAGCAAGGCTTTTCTGCTTCTCTGAAGCTCTGTCGATGCTCGCTGACTTCTTCTTGCTTCCCAGAATAGGCTCGCCATAAACGCCGTCATATCCAGGAATGAATTCTATTTTTCCAATCCTGTTTTTCATTATGACTTTCGCTATTTCCGGATTTACTTTCATAAGCTCTTCTTCTGGAACTTCCAGGAGAGCATTCAGCTCTGAGCCAAAGCGCTCAATAAAAGCGCTTTCTTTCTCAACAACTGATTTTGACAAAGGTGCGGCGCCTGCCATGCCTGAAATAAGCTCTGCCAGAGGAAGCAGCCTTTTGAATGGAATTGGATTTTCTGGCACAAAGCCAACTGGGCGGTCAGCAAGCTCTTCAACGCGATTAAGCACGCCGATTATCAGGGGCTTTCTGCAAACAGGGCAAATGCCTTTCAGCCTCGCGCTTTCCTGAGGAGAAGAAGAGAAGTTACAGCTCCTATGGCCGTCGAAATGATATTTTCCATATGAAGGGTCAACTTCTATAGTGTAAAGAAATCTTTTCTGGTCTTTTTCCTTTATCGAGCTTGTCAGATTTTTGTATGTCAGCTCTTTCAGCTCAAGTACATTGCATTCTCTTCCAATGCGCGAAGGCCATGGCGAATGTGAATCTGAATTTGAAACCAGAGTGAATTTATCCAAAGACGATATTCTCCAAAGCATTTCAGGGTCTGCGCTCAAGCCTGTTTCCAAAGCTCTGATGTACTTTGACTGATCACCAAAGCACTCTTCTACTGAATCAAAGCCGGACTTGGAGCCAAAAATGCCGAACCACGGGGTCATGCAATGGGCAGGTATTATGAAATTCTGCTCTGATATTTCCATGACTTTCTCTGTAAATTCAGGGCAGCTCATGCCGAATATCGGGCGGCCGTCATAGTCAACCCTGCCCCTGGTTTTCAGCCAGTCAGTTATCTGCTCTGCAACTTCAAAGCTTGGCGAAAGGATTATGAGGTGAACTTTTCTGCCCCTGCCGCCTTGCGAGTACATCAGTGAGATTTCATTTGAGAGCATGAAGTTCATTCCATTGTATGTGAAAATCCCCTCATCTGCTGGCTCAAGAAGCTCCCTGAGTTCTTTGGACCATATTGGGTGGGAAAAGTCCCCTGTTCCCAAAACATTAAGGCCTTTTCGCTTTGCAAAGTGAGAGAGCTCTTTTATGTTCATCTTGTCTGAAGTAGCTCGCGAATAATGCGAATGTATGTGCAAGTCTGCGAAGATTTTCATGATATCACAAGATATATTGATTAAGAAAAATTATAAATGGGTCCGGGGAGATTTGAACTCCCGACCTTCGCCACGTCAAAGCGACGTCATAACCACTAGACCACGGGCCCAAGTCATTAATTATTGATGTTCAGTTCTTAAAAGTTATTTATCCAATCAAAATCAAATTGTTTTATAATGGCAAAGACAAAGCTCAAGCGGACCCTGGGGCTATGGCAGCTGACGCTGATTGGGGGCGGAATAATAGTCGGATCTGGAAGTTACGTGCTGATTGTCGAGTCAGC
>CAZBKL010000058.1:0-4816 GCA_964492465.1 uncultured archaeon | reverse complement strand
TACTTTCTCAGTCCTATGTTTATTCCCTCGGGGGTTTCTTCTGCGCAAAGCCTGCCGAACTGTGTTGGGTGAAGAGCTCTTGCTTCGAAATGCTCCTGTGAGGATGATAATGGAGAAAGAACATTCCTGAGATGGGCGATTGTCCGTATCCAGTTTGTTCTCTCCAGGCGCTGGCAAATTCCTGTCCTGCCGCCAATCCACTGGCCTGTTGCCATGTGTGATACTATGCGCTTTGTGAGATAGTCAGACTCAACCATTGACTGCAGCGACGGGAGCTTGCCGCGCTTGGACATTCTCTGGTAGCGGTAAACAATTCTTGTTATCAAGCCATATTTTCCAAGCAGCACAGAGCGAAGCAGTATCTCGAGAAAGTCGCCGACAGCGCGAACGCGCTTATTGCCATAGTGGTCAATATCCTGCTCCTCCATCTTTCCTGTCCCTAGCTTCATGAGCTTGTGTATTACATTGCCCAGGTAGGCAGCCTTTTCTATCCTGCTTTTCTTGTCCTGCCCGAGATGAGGCAGAAGATATTTGTCAATTATCTCATTTATCCTTGTCGCCTTTCCCTGGAAAACATGAAGCCTTTTTGCCATATACTCTTTCGCTTCTTCTGCGTTTTTTATCTCATCAAACTCTGTGATATTATAATACAAATCCTCCTCCATGTCAGCGTCCGGTGATATGGAAGATATTATGTCTTTGTCTGTCTCAAGCCCGAGAGCTCGCATTATTATTATAAGCGGAAATTTCTTGACGTTGGCAAATGAAATGTAAAGAATGCCGTCTTTTCTTTCTATCAGGTGCATCTGAACGAAGCCTGAAAGTTCTGAGTTTATTCTTGCTGTTTCAGTGCTCTTCCTTCTCTCTATTATAGGCAGGTTTGAGAGAATCTCCTCGCTCATCACTATTGCTCTTTCTGTGCCATTTACTATGAAATAGCCGCCTGGGTCAGATGCATCTTCGCCAGCTTTTGTCATTTCTTCCTCGCTCATGCCCTTGAGCACGCAGATATCGCTCTTCAGCATAACAGGAATCTCACCAAGCTTGACTTCCTGATTCTCCTGCTCTATGCCGTTTATAATAGGTATCATCTCGACGAAAATAGGCGCGCTGTATGTCAGGTTCCTGATTCTCGCCTCCATCGGAGTTATAAATCTGGTAGCGCCGTCTGCTTCCTTTATGCAGGGCTTTTCTATCCTTATCTTTCCGAGCCTTATCTTGAATTCCCCGGTTTCTGTCTCAAGACGAATCTCGCCTATCTCATTGACAACCTTCTGGACATTAAGCCTCAGGAATTCATTGTAAGACTTCAGCTGGTGGTTCGAGAACCCGACAGACTCTGCAAAAGATTTCAAAAGAGTGTTTCTGATAGAGCACCACCACAAATATCAGGCAACGAGCCTGTAATAATTATATTCGCCGGCTGTCTGGCTCTTTCTCATTATCTTTATCACATCGCCCTTCTTGGCGCCGAGAGCCTTGACAGCAGGGTCATTTGAAAGTATTTTTGGAAGCTGGGTGCTGCTTATGTTCAGTGTTTTTAGCAAATCTGCTTTTTTATCTTCATTAAGAATTTCATGCTTTGGGACCAGATCATTCTCGAAAATTTCTATTTTTGTTTTTTCCGCCAAGAAAACACCCTTTCCAAACAGCCTTATTAAGCGCAAAAGCCAAAAATTCCGGAAAATTTTTGCGTAATAATCGCTATATAAATATATAGTATGAGTTATCTTAATTGCTCATAAAGTATTTAAACCTTTTGGTGACATTTTCTTGAATGAAATCTGCCAAAATAAGCGATTCTGAACAGGAAAGGGTATGGAAAAATACAGAGCGTTTCAGGACCGCTGATTCAGAAGTTGCCACGATCTACGAACTTCTTCGTGGTTTGCATAGAAGCGGGTATCCTAATTGGGGATGCTATTTTTGCGAAGGGCCGCAATATACTATTATACAAAAGGAATCTCTGCCTGCTGCACTGGATGAAATAATAATAGAAATGCCAGTTAAGAATGGGGTCCCCTTCTTAATGTCACTGGCTGACTTCGGTGACTATAGTGCCTATGAGAATGGCAAACTTGGTTATTATCCATCAGTATTGCTCACTTCAAATGACATTCATGCAAACCCAGAATCTCTTTCGCTTATTATCGGGGAATTGATGGATTGTGTTGTATACTATGATGGATATGTAACTATAGACAGGAAAAACAGGGAAATAATACCTTTCTACAAAAAACAAACCAGCAAAAATATTTTCAATTTGAATAAAAAAGAGGCATCTGAGTGGTCAGAAGAATTGGCGAGAAAAATGTGCTCAAGAATAGAAAAAATGAAGAATTCTGAAGGGTATCATAGTTATGGGAGGAGGAGCACCATTGACATGGATTTCCGTGAAGGAAATATCCATATATCAGGAATCCCGCTTTTTGAAGCAGGAACAATAGGCTATTCTGAATTAAGGATAAGGGATTTAAATAAACGCCTTAAGGTGGCGCCGAATGAGAAAGCAAGAATTAGAATAGAAAATGCAATATCCGGGCACCTTGGAAATCTTAAAGAAGGAGGCGGCGACTATTTCCCATGCTACATAATTAAAACAGCATAAAAACAATTATAATATCTACTATTAATCAGATTGCATGCAAAGTGATTTTTATGCCAGATTCAGAAATTCAGTACCGCTCGCCGATTGTGGTCGTGCTTGGTCACATAGACCACGGCAAGACTTCGCTGCTTGACAGGATCAGGAACTCGCGTGTGGCAGAAGGCGAAGCCGGCGGAATCACCCAGTCAATCGGCTCCACATTCATGCCAATGGATATCATAAATGGATTGTGCAAAAAGATGCTCGAGAAGTTTGGAATTAAACCCAGCCTTTCTGGGCTTCTGTTCATAGACACCCCTGGCCACGAGGCATTTGTTTCCATGCGCGAGCGCGGAAGCCATATAGCAGACTTGGCTGTGCTGACAGTTGACATAAACGAAGGCTTCATGCCCCAGACAGCAGAGTCGCTGCAGATTCTGCTCAAGTCAAAGACCCCTTTTGTAATTGCGCTAAACAAAATAGACAAGCTTTTTAGCTGGAAAAGCGAATCTGAAATTTTCCTTGAAAATTTCCAGAAGCAGTCTTCTGAAGTTCAGGAAGCTTTTGAAAAAAGATTTTATGAGATGCTCAGCGAGCTCAATAGGCACGGCTTGAAAGCTGACAGGTTCGACCGAGTGGCAGATTTTTCAAAAGAAATAGCAGTTGTTCCTATATCAGCTAAAACAGGCGAAGGAATCTCAGAATTGCTTTTCGTACTGACAGGGCTTGCTGAGAAGTATCTGAAAACTTCTCTCGTCAAAGGCGAGGAGTGCAAGGGGGTTGTGCTTGAAGTAAAGGAGATGAAAGGGCTTGGAACGACAATTGATGCAATAATCTATGATGGCAGGATAAGCAAAGGTGACTTAATTGTCATTTCAGGCGCAGAGCCTGTTTCAAGCAAAATAAAAGGCTTGCTAGTTCCAGGAGCCTTGAAAGACATCAGAGCAGAGCGGAAGTTTGATTATATTGATTATGCAGACGCCTCATGCGGAGTCAAAATTTTCGCTTCCGGCCTTGAAAGCGCTGTGCCTGGCTATGAGTTTGTGGTTGTGAAGTCAGAAGCTGAAGCCGAAAAAGCAAAAAAAGAGCTTGTGGTCAGCGCTGAAGCAAGCAAGAATGAAGAAGAGGGCTTAGTTTTCAAAGCTGATACGCTTGGCGGCTTGGAAGCGCTGAGGAATATTTTCTCAGGCTTTAATGTCAAGTATGCTGAAGTCGGCCCTGTAAGCAGGAACGATGTAATAAATGCCGGAATAAACAAGGACCCGTTCCTGAAAGCCATAATATGCTTCAACATCATCTCAAATGATGAAGCTGAAGCTTTTGCAAAGAGCAGTGGCATAAAGATTTTCGCTTCTCCTGTCATATATCACCTGATAGAGCAGTATGGCAAATGGAAAGAGCAGAAGCAGCTTGAAATAGAGATGGAAAAAATGAAAGGCGTCACGCTGCCAGCAAAGATGCAGGTGCTGCCAGGATGTGTTTTCCGCGCAAGCAAGCCGGCTGTGGTCGGCTGTGAGGTACTCTCAGGGACTGTGAAACCTGATTTTCCGGTTTTCCGTGTTGATGATAAAGAGGGCATTATCAGCCTTGGAAGAATAAAGCAAATCCAGTCTGAAGGCGTCAATATTCCAGAAGCCAAGACTGGTGAGAAAGTTGCTGTCTCGCTGACAGAAGCTGTCATCGGCAGAAACCTCCATGAGAATGACATAATCTACACAGATATCAGCCAAAGCGATTTTCGCCTGCTTAGGCAGTTTTCCAAGATTCTGAACCCAGACCAGAAGCAGGTGCTTGAAGAGATAGCACAGCTGAAAAAATTAGGATAAGCTATAAATAATCAAAATTCCTAAAAAAGAAAACAGGATTTTAGAAAGGCTGGCTAGGCTTCTGCATCGGTCCCTCATCCATCTCGTCCAAGCTAGGCAGCGATGATGCTATGTTCTTGATTATTACAACATCGCCCACAGAAATCACCATCTGGAACGGGACGACTATTCCTTTCTTGCTGCCCATGTATTTTGAAAGATATGAGCCCTTTGCCGCTATTACCAGAGCCCTCACGCGGAATTTCTCCAGGTCCAGTTCCACATCTGTTATTTTTCCGCAGTAGGCGCCTTTGTCTGTGAAAACATCCTTGTCTATGATTTTTGAAAAGCCTTCAGTCGTTACCATTGAAATCCACTTCTTATTTCATTCGCTTTTTAATAATTAGTTAATAGCAAAATTATT
>CAZBKL010000057.1:3334-4829 GCA_964492465.1 uncultured archaeon | reverse complement strand
GAAAAAAAAGATGCCATGAGCATCCTGGAAGCTTCCTTTAGGCAGATGAAATACACCCTTACCTTGGAATCCAAAGACGAATCAGCTTTCAACATAGTCAGGAACATATATGAATGCTTCAGGATGCTTGGAGATGCCTTGCTTGTTTCCAGGGGATTTCTGTCAGAAGATCATATAGAGCAAATAAGGGTTCTTGAAGAACTGAATGTCGCAACTCCCAGGCCAATAAGGATAGTAGACAATCTCAGGCGAATGAGGCATAACATAAATTATTACGGGTATGAACCCAAAAAACCCGAGGCAGACGATGCTATAATTTTTGCTAGGCAATGCTTCTTGCCTATTTTTAATGCTGTTAAGAAAGAAGTTGAAAAGTCATTGCAACAAAGAATGAAGTGATAATTCACCCATTCTTTCCATTACCTGTTCCTCTTTATCAGGTAATCTGCAAATGCTTTCAGCTTCTGCTTTGCGCCTGACTCAGGCAGAATCTTCTCGACAGTATTCCAGCTTTCCTTTACCATTTTTTCAGCAACGTCCCTGGCATAAGAAACAGAATCGTATTTGTTTATGATGTCAATAGCTTCTTTTCTCTCGTTCATGTCATCTGTGTGCTTGTTCAGGATTTCAATCAGGCGCTTTCTGTCAACTGAACTAGCTTTCTGAAGCGCATGAATAACCATCAGCGTGCGCTTGCCCTCTTTGATGTCGTTACCGAACTTCTTGCCGATGCTCTCTGGAGCAGTTATGTCAAGAACATCATCCTGTATCTGGAAAGCAACGCCTATGGATTCTGCGAACTTGCCGAGCTTATCTATTTTATCTTCGCCTGCGTTGCTAAGAGCAGCAGCCAGCTTGGCGCTCATTCTTGCAAGAGTGCCTGTCTTGTAAGCGCACATCTGCATGTATTGGCTTTCTGTTATGCTGTCAGCGCTTGCCAGACCTTTATGCCACGCTATGTCCATTGCCTGGCCAAAGCTCAGGTTTATCATTTCCTGTATGTATATTGAATAAGCTTTTGAAATGGCTTCATAGCCAATTTCATTTTTCTTTTTCTCAAAAAGAATCATAGGAAGATAGTACATGGCATTGCCTGCGTTTATGGCAATATCCACACCAAATATATGATGAGTGCAGGGCTTTCCCCTCCTGGATTCTGAAGAATCTTCAATATCATCAATCATTAACGTTCCCTCATGTATTATTTCAGGAACTATGCAGAAATCCTCAAGCTTTTTCAAGTCCCCCTTCAGGGCCTCTGCCACGAGCAGGAACAATACCGGGCGCCATCGCTTTCCGCCCCTGTTGAGCAAATCCCATATTGGCTCTGCCAGAGCTTTCTGGCACGCTTCCATGTGATATTCATAAGCAGGCTTGCCGCAAATGAAATCCATGGATTTCTTGTCGAGCTTCCTGGGAAAATACTTTTCTATAATCTTGTCTATCCTCGGCTTGTTTTCCGCAAGAATTTTTTCAATGTCAATTTCAGGCATTT
>CAZBKL010000057.1:0-3234 GCA_964492465.1 uncultured archaeon | reverse complement strand
TCTATCCTCGGCTTGTTTTCCGCAAGAATTTTTTCAATGTCAATTTCAGGCATTTAGCGCACCTCAATAGTAATATGATGAAAAACCTATTATTTATATATTTAAGAAAATGCTAATGCACACGGCAGGTGAGGGGAAGCGAGACGCTTGCTAAGCCCTTCCGCTTTTCATACCCCAAAACACATTATAAAAATATCGCGATTATAATTATTTCAGCAGCTTTTCCAGCGTGTTCATCTATGGATGTTATAGGATTCGGCACACTGATACTGGACAGGATAATATATCTTGACAAGATTCCTCAGGCAGGGCAGGAGAGCTTTCTCAAGGCTTTCGAGTCATTTCCAGGCGGCTCTTCTGCTAACACTATCGCAGCCCTGGCAAAGCTTGAAGTTAGCACAGGCTTTGTGGGAAAGATTGGCTCTGATCCCGAGGGCAGCTTGCTCATAGAAAGCATGATGTACCAGGGAGTTGACACAAAAGGCATAAAGCTTTCTGAAGGCAGAAGCGGAACCTGCTTCATACTTGTGGACAGCAGCGGGCAGCGCTCCCTGATAACAGACTCGGGCGTAAATGACTATATAGAGCCTAGGGACATAGAGATGAAATATTTTGACAAAGCAAAGCTTCTGCATATGTGCTATTTCACCTGCAGGGAGAGCTGGAAATCATTTGAAACCCAGAAAAAGCTTTCAAGGGAGATGAGAAGCATGGGAATAAAGGTGAGCTTTGACCCTGGATATGTCTATGCAAAGATGGGGCTGGATAACATAAGAGAATTGGTAAGAAATTCAAACATAATAATGCTGAACGAGGAAGAAATCAGGATGCTGACTGGTCTTGATTACATTGAAGGTAGCCGCAAGCTGCTTAGCATGGGGCCCGAATGCGTGGCTGTGAAGCTCGGCGAAAAAGGCTGCTTTGTGGTCAGTTCGACTGAAGAGCACCTGGTTCCTGCTCTGAAGGTCAATGCTCTTGATACCACAGGAGCTGGCGATGCTTTCAATGCAGGATTTCTTTTTGGGATTCTGAAACAGAAAAGCCTGGAAGAATGCGGCCGCCTCGGAAATGCTGTCGCTTCTTTCTGCGTCCAGAAGCTCGGCGCGCGAGACGGGCTGCCGACCAAAGAAGAGCTTCTGAGAATGGGATTCAATGAGAAGATGGGGCTGTTTGGGAGGTGAATGAGATTAATCATATCAAATCACTCCAGTTTTTTCAGCAATTTACAAATATTTTCGTAAAGTTTTGCCTTGTCTGTCATACCAGCTTCCTCAGCAAGCTTGGCAGCATAATCGAAGTGACCGTACTTTTCAAGATTTTCAATTGCCTTAGTATATAACTCATCTGCCCTTTCTACCATTCCATTCTTCTTAGCAAGCTCAGCCGCGCTACCGAAATAACCACCCTTTTCATAATATTCAAGTGCTCTATCTGTCATCCCAGCTTCCTCAGCAAGCTTGGCAGCGCTATCGAAAAACTTACATTTTTCATAGTCTTCAAGTGCCCTATTTACCATTCCATTCTTCTCAGCAAGTTTAGCAGCATCATCAAATTTACCACTCTTTTCATAGTCTTCGATTGCCTTAGCATATAATTGTTTCGCCCTTTCCACCATTCCATTCTCTTCAGCAAGTTTGGCAGCAACACTAAACGAGCCGTCTTTTTCATAGTCTTCAAGTGCTCTATCCACCATTCCATTCTTCTTAGCAAGCCTGGCAGCAGCATCAAACTTACCAAATTTTTCATAAATTTCAACTGCTCTGTCTGTTAATCCAGCTTTCTTGGCAACTTCAACAGCATTATTTAACAACTTAAGTCTCGTTTCACGATATTCAGAAACCATGCACGTCGAACCATCTTTCTCAGCATCTTTAGCTAAATTATCAAAAAATTCATACCCATGTTCATAAATTTTAATTGCCCTATCTACCATTCCATTCTTCTCAGCAAGTTTAGCAGCGCTACCGAAATTACCACCCTTTTCATAAATTTCAATTGCCTTATCCGTCATTCCGATTCTCTCAGCAAGCTTAGCAGCATCATAGAAATCTTTCTGTTGTTGATAATATTCAATTTCTCTATTAAAATATTCTTGAGGAAGATTTACTTTTCCTGCCAACTTCGATACTAATTCGCGTCTGCCTTCAGCCGAATTCAATTGCTTAAGCAATTGTTCCGCATCCTGAACAATTTCATATTTTTCTATCATTTCAAATCACCTTATTTGTAATCACTCAATAATGGTATAATGTTTGGAGGGGTATATTAAATTATTGTAACAAGCTATTGTTACATAAAATAAAGAATATAAACAGCTTCAGTCATGTAATATCATGAAAGAGCTCCTGGAATTGGGACTGACAGAAAAAGAATCAGAAGTCTACATAGCGATATTGAAAGGCAAGTCGAGCACAAAGGAGATTCTAAAAGCTGTAAAAATATCCAGAAATGGCTTGAATGAGATACTGAAAAAAATGCTACAAGAAGGGTTTGTTTCTTCAATAGAAAAGAACAAGAAGACCAGCTACCAGGCAGCTGACCCTGCTGTTTTTCTGAACATACTCAAGGAAAAAGAGAGCATTATTAAGAATATTATACCAGAGCTGATGAAGATAAAAAACAGCAGCCAGGAAAAAGTCCGGGTGAGGCTGCTTTCTGGCAAAAACGGCATAAAGATTGTCATGGACGAGATAATAGAATCCAAAGAAATGGTTTACAGCATATCAGGGGACAGGAATGTCTTTGAATATCTAAAATACTATCTTGTCCATCTCATGAAGCAGAGAGAGAAGCACAAAATACCAATAAAGCTTGTTCTTTACGAATCTGCGAGAAAAGAAGCGCCTGAAATACTGGTATCAGAAAAGCGCTATCTCCCGGAAGAATACATGCCACCCATAACAATAGACATATTCGGCGACAACACGAACATAATAGTCATATCAGAAAGCCCGTTTGTGATAAGCATAACAAGCAGGGAAATCGCCGAAAGCTTCAGGAAATATTTCAAAATCATCTGGGAGATTGCTAAGAAGTGATAGGCTTTCTTTGTGTCATGGCAGCCCAGCGGCCTGAAAATATCAAACCTGAATAATTATATGAGCGAAGGCCATATGAAGAAGTATCCATCCATAAGGCATTTATATATTACTATTTGTAATAGTATTATTACTTTAGGTAATAATTATGAACAGCGACATAAAAATATTGAAACTACTTTTGGATAGGAAGGAA
>CAZBKL010000056.1:0-4926 GCA_964492465.1 uncultured archaeon | reverse complement strand
GTGCCGAGGAGATTCAGGATGAGGCGGTGAAGTGCCGCTTCTGCGGCGAGTTTCTCGATAAGTCCGCCAAACAAACGGCAGAAAATTTTGGCAAGCCAAAAACAAAGTGGTATTTTCTCACCTCCGTTGTCGTGATTGCCATTCTGTGTATAGGTCCGTTTGCCCTGCCGCTTGTATGGTTCAATCCACGCTACAAGGCAACTACCAAAGTGGTAGTGACAATTGCTGTCATTGCCCTTACTATTCTGCTTTCTTATCTTGTTGGTTATATCTATCGTAACTTAATGGAACAGATAGAGGCGCTGGGAATTCGCTGACACATAGGTTGTAGTGCTTTGTCGCAAGTTAAATGATGAACGGTGTCATTCTGAGCGCAGCGAAGAATCTCCCGTGCGATGGCCAGATGCTTCACTTCGTTCAGCATGACAACCCCTCAAACAAACTACGACAAACCAGTAGTTTGTATTGAGTTGAGCATATCGCTTATTTCACAGTTGAAAGACACCATCCTTACGAGTAAAATCTGGGGTCTTTCTATTACCATCTATAAAAAATACTGTTCTATCAGCTTCCTTTATAGGTGCTACAATGGGCTTTATGTTTGTTTCCATAAATATAGAAGAAACGTCCTGATATAAAAAGATTACTTTATTTTGGAATCAACTAATTTTTTGGTTAATTAGAGAGTTTAAGGAACTAAAAAGACACTTTAACGCAACAATGCATGGCAGAACTGGCTTACCTTCTTGAAAATCCGGGCCTTCTCTTCTGGTACTTGTTGCGGTTTCCTGAACGGCTGTAGCCGCCGAAGCTTTTGCTGTTGCCGCTTGGAGGCTGTCCGCCAGGCCTTGTTTGGTAAAAGCTGCTTTGCGATTGGCTTTCTCCTGAATAGCCTCCCATCTGGCCTTCTGAGCTGTGCCCACTGCCTGAACTTCTGCGCCCGCCACCGTGTCCGTACCCACCACGACCACCGCTTGAGTGGCTGAAACCTCTCCTTAGCCCTTGCCTGAATCCAGAACCTGATGATGGCGGCTTGCCAAAGCCAAGATGGTCAGATGTCTTCTCAAAATATGCCTGGAACCTGACTCTCTGGAAATTCGGGGTTTCATTGCGCGATACGTCAAAATGGGTGTCGCGAAGGATTTTCCTGAAATTCTCATAATCAGGCTCGCAGAGAATTGTTACTGCTGTTCCGCTCTCGCCTGCTCTTGCTGTTCTTCCAATCCTGTGAACATATTCTGTCGCGTTCTTGGGCACGTCATAATTGTAAACATAAATAACATTCTTTATGTCCAAGCCCCTTGCTGCGACATCTGTTGCAACAAGAATGTCAATTTTCTCGTCGCGCAGGGAATCCAGGGCTTTCATCCTTGCATTCTGCGTTAATCCGCCGTGAATTGTCATGGCATTCATGCCCTGAAGCTTGAGGTTCCTTGCAACCTTGTCTGCTTCTATGCGCGTGGAGCAGAAAACAAGCTTCAATCCTTCTCCGGATGTTTTAAGCAAATGCACAAACAGCGAGAACTTCTCAGTTGCCGGTATGTTATAATATACCTGCTTCATGAGGCTCTTGTCAACATGAATCTGGGTCTTGACAAGCAGGGGCTCTTTCATATGACGGGAAGCAAGCTTGTGCACGTCCCTGGAAATGGTTGCGCTGAAAAGCATTGTCTGCCTCTGGCGCGGAAGAGCCCTCAGGATTTTCTCAACATCATCTATGAACCCCATGTCTGACATGCGGTCAACTTCATCAAGGACCAGAAACTGCACATGGCTGAAATTAATGGAGTTCCTTGACATGTGGTCAAGAATCCTTCCTGGTGTTCCCACAACCACGTCAGCACTTCGCAGCTTTGTTATCTGGGGTTCTATATCCACACCGCCAAATATGCTAAGCACTTGGATGCCGAGATGCTTGCCAAACTGCTCAAGAGCCTGGGTCACCTGCACGCAAAGCTCCCTTGTCGGCGTGAGAATCAATGATTGAATTCCTTTTCCTGCTTCTATTTTCTGCATTATCGGCAGGCCAAACACAGCTGTCTTTCCAGAGCCTGTTTCTGACTGGGCTATGACATCCTTGCCATCCAAAGCAACTGGGATTGCTTTTTCTTGAATTGCTGTTGGCTCATCATAGCCAGCTTCTTCTATTGCTTTCATTATTTCCGGTTTCAGGTCGAACTCTGTGAATTTCATATTATCACTCTAGTTAGCTTTCGTAATATAATAATGCATCAACATATTAGGTAGGAATAGTTTTTAAGCGCCAATGCATTAAATATTGGATATGCCAAAATCTAAAAAATCAGGCAGGGAAAAAATTATAATTGCAATTGCTGTTATTTTCGCAATAGCTTTTGCTTTCTCGCCGATGATTCTTGAAAAAACGCAGCCATCTGCGGGAATAAAAAAATTCGCTTCTGTTGAAGAGCTTAGCGCTTATCTCCAGGATTCGCAGTCATCTGCATCATATTATTACGGCATGAACACGAGGGGCGGCGCAGGGGTGGCAATGGAAACGGCAAAGTCTTCTGACATGAGTGCGCCAGCTGCACAGGAAAGCTTAGGCGACAGCTCAGCAACTGACTACTCGCAGACAAATATACAAGTAGAAGGCGTGGACGAGGCTGATTATGTGAAGAACGACGGGAATTATATTTACAAGATAACAGGCGGCAATGTCACAATAATAAGCGCGGTTCCTGCGCAGGAAATGGCAATTGCTTCTGTTATTTCAATTGAAAATGCCACACCATCACAGATTTTTGTGAATGGCGAACGCCTGGCTGTTTTTGGAACAAAATATTCCTATTATCCAATGCCCATCATGGAGAAATCTGATATTTCTTCTGTTTCAGGCATAATGCCTCCCTACAGGTATTCGGAAAAGTCATTCATAAATATTTACGACATTTCTGACAGGTCTTCTCCTGCTCTTGTTGCAAACTATTCAGTAGACGGGAACTACTACAATTCCAGGATGATAGGCGGCTATGTTTACCTGATAACCAGCAAATACGCATATGCAGATGATATACCAGATGCTGTCTATCGCTGTTCTGGGACAGAAAAATGCTTTAACCTTTGGTATTTTCCAGGTTATGACAGCGGGCAGCAATACACAATAGTAAGTTCCGTGAACATCCAAAATCCTTCAGAGCCCAATTCAAAAGTCTTTCTTACAGGATATTCGAGCAACCTCTATGTTTCAAATGAAAACATCTATGTTGTCAATGCGAAATACTTTTCTGTCATAGACCTGCTTGAGAGATATTCAAGCGCTGTTTCTGAAATAATGCCAGAAGAAGTGAAAACGAAGATATCCAGCATATTGTCTGCTGAGCTGTTCTCAAATGACGAGAAATATTCTGCTATACAGAGGACAATCCAGAACTACACGCTGTCTCTGTCTAAAGAAGAGCAGCAGGCATTTTATGAAAGGTTTTCAGAAGCTGAAAGCAAGTTCCAAAACGAGACTGCAAAGGAAATGGAAAAAACATCAATACATAAAATTGCAATATCTGACGGCAACATAGATTATGTGGCAGCTGGCGAGGTTCCAGGCATTTCCCTGAATCAGTTCTCCATGGATGAGTTTGACGGGAATTTGAGAATCGCCACAACCACAAACAGCTGGGAAGACATTTCAAAAAACCATGTCTACGTTCTGGACCAGGAGATGAAAACAATCGGCAAGCTTGAGGACCTTGCTCAGGGCGAGAGAATTTATTCAGTCAGATTCATTGGGCAAAGAGCCTATATGGTCACTTTCCGCCAGGTTGACCCGCTTTTTGCCATTGACCTTTCAAATCCAGCTTCGCCAGCAGTGTTGGGCTACCTGAAGATAGAAGGCGTTTCAGATTATTTGCATCCTTATGACGAAACTCATATTATTGGAATTGGACGCGATGCCAACGAATCAGGAAGCATAAAAGGGTTGAAGATTGCGCTGTTTGATGTCTCAGATGCGTCAAGCATAAGGGAAATTTCGAAAATAATCATTGGCGATTCAGGAACTTATTCAGAAGCTCTTTATGACCACAAGGCATTCTTGTTCAGCAAAAACAAGAGCCTGCTCGTAATCCCTGTCTCGCTCGTAGAAGGCGAGAAATGGAATGCATTCCAGGGCGCATATGTTTTCAACATAGATCTGGAAAACGGCATTGCGCTTAAAGGAAGGATTACCCACCAGAACGAGAGCAGCAGCGGAGGCTACTGGTATTACAACATGAATGTCAGGAGGGCTCTTTACATAGGCGATGTTCTTTATACAATATCTGATACCAGAGCAATGGCGAACAGCCTGGCAGACCTTGGCGAGATAAGCAAACTCGAGATTCCTGTGTATTCAATTCCTGTGATATATTACTGAAATAGAAAAATAGAAAGCGGGCCCGAAAGGATTTGAACCCTCAACCTCCCGGTATCTTCTTCTAATTTGAAGCAGTGCAAGCGGCAGCTGCTTTTTTAGCTGCATGTCTTTGGACTGCTTTTTGATGAAACTTTTTATTAAAAAAGTTTCTCCGAAGCCGGACGCTCTGTCCGATTGAGCTACGGGCCCATGAAAAATCAAAATGCCATGCCATCTTAAAAAACCCTGCATGAAAGCATGGGTTTCTTTGAGCATGGCTTTCGACATCTTTTCATTGAGATGTCAAAATAATTAATTTATAGCTGTTGCATTATTAATTAATATCTTAAAATAAGGTTTGTTTTATGGGAATAATCGGGAGCTACATCAGGTTCGGCTTGGGAATTTTGCTGTCAGCTGAGATATTGAGAATGGCGCTGTTCGGGCAGCAGGTCTCGCCATTTGCATTCTGGCTGTCTGTGATATACATGATATCCGCAGCCCTGTATTTTGTCTTCCTGTTCACGACGGGGTAAATTCCAAGACAGTGCCAGGATTGAAATAACCTCTGTTTTTTA
>CAZBKL010000055.1:0-4985 GCA_964492465.1 uncultured archaeon | reverse complement strand
TTTTATTAGTTCCGAGTTTTTGTCCAAAGAGTTCCCTTATTTGCTTGTTGTGCAAACCTATGATGTATAGGCTGTGTCCGTCCTTGTATTTCCTTAATTTTAGCACAACCCTTTTTCTATAAGTTTTTTCAAGAGATTCTTTGATTTTTTCAGCAAATTCAGGATTTTTGGTTCCGAATCTAATACCTCTGTTTTCAAACCAACCATCGCCAGCAAATAATCCTAGCAAATAACTTTCCATAGTTTATAATTCCATTCTCTCCCCATATTAACTTTTCCCATACCGGGGTTTTTAGTCGAAAAACCCCTTAGTCTTGAATTAGTCGATATCTAATCCCGACTAAGCCTGGAAGAAAATTTTTCTCTTCCAGTTCGCTCCCCCAGCTTTCATCCCTCACTGTCAGGTATGTTATGGCCAGGCGCCTTCGCCACAGGTGGTCCCCTTAGGATTAACAGATTGTAATTTCTGTATACAAAATTTATCCTATATTTCTACAAGATTCTTCTTGTACGCAAAAATTTTTACCCTTACCCTAAGAGTACCCCTGGCCTCTCCCATCCCCAAGCCTGGAAGTATCTTCAGCCAGCCTCACAGTTTACTGTGAGATTTCACTGAAGACTTTCCAAACCAGCTACGGATGCTTTAGACCCAATAAACGTGACTACCACTCGGGGCGCGGTTATATACGGTTTGAAGAACCCATTGTTCTAATCAGCTTTCGCCAATTTGCCAGATTGTTTTTGTTTCGCGGCTCTTCAAATTACCGCGGCGGCTGGCAACCGTCTTGCCCACCCCTTATTCTCCGAGCTGTCTAGACTCGGCAAAAGATTCCACAAAAGTGAAATCACTCAGATTCCCCCCATCACCCTTTCAGGCATTGTGAAGGTTTCGCACCTGCTGCGCCCCATAAGGCCTGGATTCATGTTTTCTGTTCTGGAAATGGATTTTAAAATAATATTATTTTATCACGGCCTTCGCGACAAAATATTTTTACAAATACCATTCCTAGAATCTCAGAATCCATCTGGGGGCTATTGCTCTCACAACCCCTACGGATTATAGGCTTGTCTGGTCATTACCCAGACAACAACCTAATCCACCGCAGCCTCATCCTATGGCGCCTTTCGGCCTTTTGGTGAGAGCGCATTCCAGCATCTCTCGCCTATCAGGAATTATTCTCAGTTTCCCGGGATTATTCCTGTCCTTAGGGCAGATTAGCTACGTGTTACTCAGCAGTGCGGCTTGGCCATCTCCATTGCTGAAGATAACCAACGCCTCGCATGGTTTAATCGAAATCTGATAGCAGTAGTCTCCGGCGGGATCAACCGGAATTAATGCAGGAGACAAACTACAATTCCCTAGAATATTTTCTGCTATAGCAAGACCACATCTGACCTAAAATTTAATTTCAAGTCTTCATTGCAAAACTGGCAATCATGTGCATCCTGCCAATCCCGTTGTCATTACCCTGCTGTGCAGGGCTCAAAAGCATTAAATCTTAACGCTCGGAATATATTTAAACGTTTTGAATTCAGAACTTTCTCCGGATTTTTGTGAAAATTATCTGGTGTACGCTGCCGCAGGGGTTTGCTTCTTTACGCAACCGAGGATTGAATTAAAATCAGGATGCCCGTTTTTCATACATCCTGATGGAAGCTTGTTTGGATAGTTGCCGCAAGCTCCCGGTGATGGGCAATTTGCGCATTTTTGAATATAATTTTCTATGGCTATTGGGGTTCAGCCCATCTAGAACCCTGTCCAATTTTTCTTGGTTAACCGCCATGATTAACGCTTTGGCATTAACCTTAAAAGCAAATGTTTTCTACTAAATTTTAGGGGATTGAAAATATTCATTGGATACGAACGCCAGGGAGATTATAGAAGACCAATTAAAGTCATAACGAACTTTTATGGCGGAGTGGCTCATGTAAAATACTACCCACAACGCGGTCGGACAGGCACGTGCTAGTTCATTTTTATATATTCCCTCGCAATATTCTATCTGATATCCATGGCAAAAAGAAGAAGAGCGAAGCTGAATTATGCAGGCTTCTGGGTAAGGCTCGGTGCGCTAATAGTTGATGCAGTATTTGTCATGGCCCTGAACATGTTTGGCTTTGGAGTCGGGGGCATGGTAGCGATGCTGATAAACATATACCTTGTCGGAACTTACGGCTATTCCATAGGCAAGAAGATTTTGAAGCTTAGGGTAGCAAAGGAAAGCGGAAAGCAGCCGATTGGTATAGTTGACGCCCTCATAAGGGAGGTCATCGGCAAGTTCGTGAGCACGATATTAATCGGGCTGGGTTACCTGCTCATCGCATTCGACGACAGGAAGCAGGGGCTGCATGACAAGATAGCGGGAACTGTTGTGGTTTACGAGTGATTTTTTTAATTTTTCAATTCAATGGTGATATTCGAACCAGTATCCAAAACCATTAGTATATTTTATGCTGTTCTGGATGCCAAGCCGGGCTGCACGAAACAACAAGCTTGAGCTTGCCTTCAATGAAGTATTTTTGTTTCGGCAGAATCAGCACAGTGTCCTGGCTCTTTAGCGCAAACTCTTCTTTGTTTATAACGATTTTCCCATTTCCTTCTATAACAAAAATCAACTCTTTGACAATCTCGTTTGTGACAAGTCCTTTATCCGGGTACCTGCCGCTAATTTCAACAAATGCCACGTTTATGTCTTTGTCCTCCATGGGATATTCATAAACAATGCATTTCGGGCTGTTTTCATGTCTTATTCTCTGTTCTTTCGCAATTTTCATCTTACCACTTGCTTTATTGAGAAAATAAAAAATGAGGAGGGCCGTGGCCGGGATTTGAACCCGAGCTAGGGGCTTACTGCTGATGGGAGGCGGTTGCCTCCTCTCAAGATGGAAGCCCGCAGGCTCCTTTTCTTGATAAGCTTTGGAAGGCGGACGCCTCCTTTTCGCTCGAGCCTTTTTGAAAAAGGCTCGTCCACAGGCCCCTGTGCTAACCGCTACACCACCACAGCCATGGATTTCAATAATATGTTAAGTTCGTCTTTTTATATGTAACAATATCAATGGCTCTTCACATGCCCCTTCTTCTTCATCAGCAAATAAGGATAGCCCCTTTCATCTGTTTTTGTCACGTCCAGGCCAAGGCTCCTAGCAAAAGCAAATATAGCGCTTCTGGCAGCTTCAATGCTGCCAAAGTCTTTCATGGTTTCTATTTCTATAAAATGTCCCAAATCTCTTACAGAATCCAGTGCTATCTCAAACTCATCATTGTACATGAAAGTATCCCTGTTTTTATCAACTGTCACAGCCTTTGTAAGATTCAGGGCAGAAAATATCTTTCCCATTTTATCCGGGTTTTTTATTTCAGTCTCAAACTCATCACAATGAGTATGTATTTCTGCATTATCTGGATAGAAGTGCTTGTAATTCAATATGGCTTTATCGCCGCGCCTCCTTATACTGAGCCACTCAAACGGGAATTCTGGCTCAAGAAAATTCCTGTGTGCGGGAATGAAATAATCATCTGACTGCTGGGAGCTTTTGATGAATTTTGCCATTTTTTCCATTCTTTGCTTCAGCTCCCTGAATTTGCTTTCATCAACTGGGATCTTGATTTCTATTTCCGTGTCGTTAATCATGAATACCTGATTAATGAATAAGTATAAAAATCATCTTTGCAAAAACCATTCGGTATTGAGACATAACAGTGAAAAAGGACCAGTGATATGGAAGGGCTCGTTCTAAACTGCATAGAAAACTCCAGAAGCCCTTGTCTTTTCCCTGCTCCTGAAAATATAATTATTCTGCGCTCTCCTTGACAGTCTTTGCAACCTTCTCGCCCAGGATTTCCTTCAGTTTTTCCACAGGAGCATTCCTGATTGCTGTCGCATTTCTTATTCCTGCTTTGTGGAGCTTCCTGGCGCGGGCTCTACCAATGCCTTTCAGCTTCACAAGAGGCAGCAGCTCTTCTTTCACCCCGTACTTCAGCCTGGTCCTGGTTTTTTTCATGTCTATGAGCATCTCGCTTTTTCCAGTCAGTGCAGCAAGTTCAGAAACAGAATAAAGAATCCAGTCTGCTATTTCCAGCCTTGCTCTCAGCTCTCCTGGAGCAACGCCAAATCGCTCCATTATTTCCTCTTCGCTGCTCTCGTCTGCCCATGCTTTCAGCATAAGGGATGTCTTGAAGCTTTGAAGAAATTCGTCAAATTCCTCGTCCCATTCACTGGGCTTTTTGCCAAGAAGCTGGTCAGCGCTTTTCTCAAGCTCTGAAGCCAGATCTTCATATTCTGAGTTCCTGATTCTCAAGCCAGGGGCCATCTCAAGAGTTCGTGATACAAGATGAAGAAATGTAAGCGCGCTGGTTTCTGCCTCGAATTTCATATGCTCAAGCATCTGCCACGCTGTTTGTGGGTCTATGTAAAGCTCGCTCACGCGCTTTCCCACATGAGTTGCCTTTAGCTCGCCTGATGGCTCAGAAACCATCTTATCAGCGCTCTGGAAGAATTCAGGACTCTCCTGCTCAAATCCTGCTATCATTTTCCATTTTGAAAGTTTTGCCAGGACTTCCCTGATTTTTTTGTTCAGCGCTTTCTCATCGCCGTATTGCTTTGCGTAAAAAGTCTTTGAGAAAAATTCAAACAGCTCTTTTTCGCTCCCACACATCTTTGATGCTATTAAAGCAAGAACATGCGTTCTGAGAACAGGCTCGACAGCAAGCTTTGAATATATCTCCTCTGTCTCTCCATTTATGTAATGTTCCCAGAACTCTTCTGATTCCCTGAGGTTTTTTGCAACCAGAATAGCTTCGCCATGCGCATCCCATTCAGGCCTGCCTGCACGGCCAGCCATCTGCTTGTATTCCATAACAGGTATGTAAACAGAGCCGAGCCTGGGATAATACCGCTTCAAATCCCTTATTATAACGCGGAAAGCAGGAAGCGAAACTCCCATTGCCAAAGAGATCGCCTATTTCATTAATATCATCACATCAA
>CAZBKL010000054.1:0-5024 GCA_964492465.1 uncultured archaeon | reverse complement strand
ATGTTCAACAATATTGGGCTGAAATGGTTGAAAAAAGATGCAGCAGGAATCAAGAGACCTGAAAGTCAATCCTAATTTTCCAAATCCTTGAGGCATATGGCAGGACTTTTCTTTTCTCGAGAATTTTCACTTTTCTGCCAAGCTTCTTGGCAGCAGCCTGAATTTTCTTTATCCATTTTCCGTACAAATCTGATTCTGGGGAGAAAGCATAGAAAAAGCAAACTCCATTCGGCTTTAGGCAGCGAATAGCATAGCTCAAAAATTTCCAGCCTGTCTCAGGCAACGGCATAGCTATGAAATCGCACTTGCCATAGAAATTTCTGGCTTCCTTTTTCACGTCGCCAAGAACAGCTTTGCAATTTGAAATCTTGTTGAGCTTGATATTTTCCTTGAAATATTTTATGGCATTCGGGTTGATATCAATTCCAGCAACATTCCTGACAGATGTTTTTTTAGAAATTGTTATTGGCATTGGTCCGATTCCGCAGAAGAATGCAAGGAACATTTCAGCATCTAGCTTCAGCGCATTGACGCACTCGGCAATGCGCATTCTTTCGGTCCCTTCGCGTGGCGAGAAATATGATTTTCTTACATTCAGCCTCAGCAGAATTCCATTCTCCTTGTGAATTGCCGTGCTGGCATTTTCTCCGGCAACAAGCTTTAGCTTCCTTGTCCTGAATTCACCTGCTCTTGCAGAATCCTTTTTGTAAACAGCTTTGATATGGCTGTTGTTTTTCATTATTTGGTTTGCAAGTTTCTTCTCATCACAGCTTTCTGGAAATTCTACTATGGCTATGCTGCCTATGACATCAAAAGGGATTTTCATAGAATAGATAATTAAGCAAGCGCTATTTAAATTTCAAATACAAAATATTGTCAAGGTATTGATATGAATTGCGGATGCTGCAGTTGCGGCACTAAGAAAAAAGCAAAGAAAAAGAAGAAATGAATCTGAAAATTATTTGATTTTTTTTATTTTTACCCCGTTTTCTGAATCTTCCAGAGCATAACCTTTATTTCTTATCTCGTTTCGTAATTCATCAGCTTCCCTGAACTTCTTCTCTCTTCTCATTCGCTCCCTCTCTTCTGCAAGTTTCAGAATATCGCTAGGCACTGCCTCTTTATTGGAATCAATTATGCCAAAGATTTCGTTGAATGATGCCATGAATTTTTTAACAGCTTCCAGGGATTTTCTGTCAGCTTTCCCTGCCTCAATTTCCTTGTTGACGAATTTCATCAAGCCGAAGACAGCAGCCAGCGCATTCGGAGTGTTCATGTCATCGTTAAGCGAGCTCTCAAAAACTTTCCTGGCCTTTTCAAGCTCTTTAAAAATCTTTTTATTTTCTTCAGCATCTTTTCCAGAATCATCCAGCCTGGAGAAGAAATTGTTCATGCTCTCAACAGCATTCTGGGAATCTTTCAGGGATTCGAGCGTGAAGTTCATCTTGCTCCTGTAATGCGCAGATAAAATAAGATAGCGAAACGCTGTTGGAGAGAATCCTTTTTCCTCAAGGTCTCTCAATGTGTAAAAGTTTCCAAGGGACTTTGACATCTTTTTCCCGTCGACTACAAGAAACTCGTTATGCACCCACATGTTAGAGAATTTCTTTCCAGAGGCTGCCTCGCTCTGCGCAATCTCATTTGTGTGGTGAACTGGAATATGGTCCACGCCGCCGCAATGAATGTCCAGAGTTTCTCCCAGATACTTGCTCGCCATCACAGAGCATTCCAGATGCCAGCCTGGAAAACCCTTGCCCCACGGAGAGTCCCATTCCATATCGCGCTTTTTGTCTTTTGGTGAAAATTTCCAGAGCGCGAAATCAGTAGGGTTTTTCTTGCCCTCAGCCATCTCAACTCTTATTCCTGCTTTCAAGCCTTCTTTGTTCAGCCTCGCGAGCTTTCCATAGTCACTAAGCTTTGAGGTGTCAAAATACACGCCGTCATCAATTATGTACGTGAAGCCTTTTTTCTCAAGGACCTTTATCATTTCTATCATTTCTTTGATGTGCTCAGTGGCCCTTGGCCTGAAATCAGGCTCGACTATTCCAAGCTTCCTAGCATCCTCGTCATATGCCTTTATGTAAAAATCAGCAATTTCCCAGGCAGTTTTCCGCTCCCGCCTGGCTCCTTTTTCCATCTTGTCCTCTCCTTCATCGTCATCTGAAACTAGGTGCCCGACATCAGTGTAGTTCATTACGTGCTTTACCTTGAAGCTGTTCATTTTCAATATTCGCTTAAGCAAGTCCCATGTGATATAAGCCCTGAGATTTCCTATGTGCGCATAATCATAAACCGTGAGACCGCATGTATAGATTCGCGCTCCACTGCCGTGAAGCGGCTTGAATTGCTCTTTCTTCCTGCTCATGGTATTGTAAAGCTTCAGCGGCATGACATCACTATTAATAATAGATATTAATATTTCTGATAATTTTAATTCACTTTATTGGTGGGTTTTCTTTCCAAAAAAGATTTTATGTTACTCAGCGTCATCTCCCTAACCCTTTTTTGAGCCTCTTTTGTCATCCATCCAAAATCAGGGGTAAGATAAGCATTATCCAATTTCCTGAATTTATCCCTCCATTCTTTATCCTGAAGTTCATCAAACCAGGCAAAAATCTTTTTTTGTTTACAGAGTTCAAATAAAGCTTCCATGTCAACAAGCTCTGCTCT
This sequence comes from uncultured archaeon, assembly GCA_964492465.1. GTDB lineage: Archaea > Aenigmatarchaeota > Aenigmatarchaeia > GW2011-AR5 > JAHLMP01 > CAZBKL01. The sequence goes on along the minus strand of CAZBKL010000054.1, from coordinate 2,354 downwards.
CGCAGAATTCAGCAAAACAGCATCCTTTTTCATAAATTTCAGGTTGGATTTATTTAAAATATTTGCAGTTTCATCTGTTAAGTTGCAGTGCAAGGTTACAACATCGCTTTGTTTCAATAAATCGTTGAGGTCAGTGAATTTATATGGGACAGCTTTCCTGTGTTCTGAATAATAAATAATATTCATTTCAAATCCTTTGGCAATTTCCGCGACCCTGCTTCCTATTCTACCTAAGCCGATTATTCCCAAAGTTTTGCCTTTTAATTCCCATCCCATGAACCTTTCAAATCCCCATTTGCCTTCTTTTACGAAATTCATCGCATCATTCATTTGCCTTGAAATAGCAAGCAATGCAGAAAATGTCAATTCAGCAACAGCTTCGGTAGCATAGCCCGGAACATTTGTTAGAGTTATGCCCTTTTTGTTAAGAAGCGGAACATTGAAGTGAGAAACATCCGTATGCATAGCCCCGATATATTTCAGATATGATTTCTCAAACAGAGAATCGTCATAGCAATCAAAAAGGCGCGTAACCAGAGCGTCAGCACCCTCCAGATGAGAAGGTTTTAGGGCTTTTCCGTACTCGCCTTCAGCCAAGACAATTTCAACTGATTCTGCAAATTCTTTTAATTTGTCAATAAATTCCTTTTCGAGCGGTTTTGATTTTAAGTCATATAGAATAATTTTTTTGAACCTCATGATAATAGGTTAATATTTGCTGTTTTAATACATAGCAATACTTATGAAAAAACCGAATGAATAAAACAGAAAATCAAGCAGAACTTACTTAACAGGCTTCTGCTTCCTGCCGGTCCTGATGAGCTCAAGGGGGATTCCATTGACAGAAATGACTTTCCATTTCACGCCCCACATGCTTCCAACTGCTCCGCCCTGCGAACCATGCATTCCCTCGAGCAGAACCTGGTCATGCTCGTTTATGTGCTGTATGGCGCCTGTTCTTGGCACGAAAGCTGTGATTTCCTTACCGTTCTTGAGAAGCTTGACCCTCACAGCTTTAATCAGTCCTGAGTGCGGCTGCTTTTGCTCTATCTGGCGCTTCTCCAGAACCAGACCTCTTGCCTGCGGAGCCCCGCCAAAAGGGTCTTTCCGTTTTTTCAGCTGGAGAATCCGCTGCCTGTACTTGAACTTCCTCCACTTGTACCTTTTCCTGTCGGATTTCAGCTTTCTCGCACCAAATTCTCCTGCCATAAAAATCATTTCATGCAAAAAATCATATTATCTTGACATCTTCTATTTCATAAAACCTTTTAAGCAGACTTTTTATTATCAACAGGTTGCTTTTATCCTTTCCTATTATCCTCGGCTTGAAGCAGTTCTTGACTTTTATCTTGGCTATTCCGGATTCTATGCTTATTTCACTTGCGTCAGGAGCCAGCCGCCTTATGAATGTCTTGGGGTCTTCTGAAAATTCGTATATGCGCACGCGCTTTCCGAATATGCGCTCCATTCTCCGCATAGCTTCCGGATTTCTCCAGCCGCCTCCCTTCACCACGAAGTAGATTGTCTCGTTATTATCCACGCAATCCATGACATTTGCAGAGGTCATGGACTGGAATACGTTTATGTTTTGAAGCGCGTTTGAGTCAAGAACAACTTTCATCAATACCAACTTATTTCCTGCAATATGCTACAGAAGACACCGGGAAAGGCTTTCCTATACTCATGGCAAGCTGAATCTCGTCGCCGTTGACTTCCAGTTCAATGCTTTTTTTCCCAGCAGCTTCTGTTATGCGGTTCTTTATCTCCACAGGAGCATTTCTTGCCAGGACTATTTTTTCAACATTATCCTTTTCAATCTCTTTCAGTATTTCCTTTTCCCCTATTTTGAAATTCATCCCTGCTCACCAACGGCTTAATTTAATTCCTTTGAATATACTTAAATAGCTTTATAAAAACACCATTTTTTATCAGGGCAAAATGTAAATTTTTTTGTCAGTATAACCCCCCTGTCCATACCATATGTAGAAATAAACTCTGCGACTTCCCTGAAAGTTCTACCATTATCCATAGCATACGCCACAGGCGGAAGAAGTATCAAAGCCGCGATAATTGCCCCAGTCATGAAAAAATATTGCACGAAAAGTTTTTAATAGCCACATTAAGATGACTTCTTCAGATTTTTTTCAGCATTCCTTTCATCTTCAGCGCGTCTTTCTCCAGAAGCGGAGATTCGCAGATTATGATTGCTGAAATTTTTCTCCTAGCGAGCTCTTTAGCCAGTTCTGAAAAATCAGGCCCGGCTTCGCCCACAGGCACATGGCGCTTTTCACCAGAATCTGAAAATTCAATGCCGCTGAAGTGGCAGTGAAGCTCACTGAGCTTCAGCTCTTCCA
>CAZBKL010000053.1:0-5153 GCA_964492465.1 uncultured archaeon | reverse complement strand
AGATGATGAAAAGAGAAAAATAGAATATCTTATAAGAAAGACAGAAGAGCTTATGCGAGAATCATCTGAAAAAACTTCTGCTGAATGGGAGATTATAAGGGAATCCTTGCTGAGGATGGAGAGCTTGCTCCAAACAGGAGAAAGAGCAGGCACATGCCCGCAGGAAGTTTCTGAAAAATTAGAGAAGATGGACAGAAGCATCTCTGAGAAAATAGAATCCAGCTCGCATTCACTGGACAGCATTGAGAAATCTCTAGCTGACCTGGAAGAGCGCGTGGAGGAAGAGAGCAGAAAAAATTCCATGCTGACAGCAGAAATCAGGTCAGCACTGGGCGATCTTAAGGAGAATATCTTGGAAAAAGGCAGCGATGAGGCAGCAGCTGTTACTGTCATGGCCGAAGAGGCTGCAAGAGACATAAAAAAAGACGTTGATGAAATAAGGAGATGCTCAAAATCCAGTGAAAATATCGTCATATCTCTTGGCGACGACATAAAAAGAATCCATAAAGCATCAGAAATGCTTCTGAGCAGCAGGGACGGAAACGAAGAAAAAATAGAAATTATAGGAAATTATTTGGACAAGATAGCATCTTTTATCGAGAGAATAGTGGAAAGCTCATCTGCTTCAGCAGAGGCTGTAAAAGATATCACGCAAGGATTGTCAGACTCGCTTGATGCCATTAGGCAGGAAAATTCTGAAGGATATTCAAGGATACGAGAGAAGATGGAAAGCCTGATTATTTCCGCAGAGGAGAGGCAAAACGACACCAACAGCAGGCTCGGTGCCCTGGAAGATGATATCAAAGTCATGGCAAGCAGCATGATAAAGGTGGCATCTTCATTGGAAGAGTCTGCAAAAAAAACTGCTGCAAGGCTCGAGGACATAGAAGAGGAAGTTGAATCAACAGAAGAGGATATTGACAGGATATGCTCATCATTGGAAAGTTCGGGCAAAGCCATAGACACGCGCCTGGAAGACATAGAAGAGGAGGTTTCATCTTTGGCAGAAGACACTGACAACATAAGCACAGCAACTGCTTTGCTGAGCGCAAAATCAGACGACGCTTTTGCTGCGATAATTTCAGCTGTTAAAGACGCGCAGTCACAAAACGAAAAATTGAAAGAAAAAATGAGTTTTTTAGAGGCGCTGATGATAGAGGAAAAGCAGCGGGCCGAGCAGAGCAGCGAGATTCTATCCATAAAAGCGGAAGAGATAAGCGAGAAGCAGGATTCTATAACAGATGATATAAGAAACATCGAGAAAGGAAACACAGGCAGCGAAGAAATGATGGATAAAATTAAGGATGTTTTTTCAAGGCAGGAGGTGCAGATTACAGAGCTATCAGCAGAAATTGAAAAATCAGCGAATGACCAGAGCATGATAATGGACAGGATGAAAGAGCTTTCTTCAAGGGAGGAGCTTCACCTTGCGGAGCTGCTTGCGGAGACGGAAAAGGCAGCAAGCGGGCAGATGATGATAATGGACAGGATGAAAGAGCTGTCATCTAGGGAAGAGCTTCATCTGACAGAGATAATGAGCGAGATGGAAAAAACCGGACGAGACAACATGCTGCTCAGCCAGAAGCTTGACGACAATATGAATGCCCTTAAGGCAGCCATTGAATATCTGGCAAACAGCCATTCTGTCGCAATTGGAAACCTGGCTTCAGAGATAGAAAAAATAAAGGCAAATCCAAAAACACCAAACAAAAAAAGGAAAGACAAACCTATAAAAACAAAAAGAGCAGCAAAGGCTGCACCAAAACCTGCTGTGGTTGAAGAATCAATAGCAAAGATGGACCGGGCAATATTGAATGCCTTGGCAGCTGGCAAGCGCAGAGGGGTCGAGCTTACGCGAATAGTCAAGGGCGACTCAAAGCTTTTCCGCACCAGATTAAGGATGTTGGTCAGCTCAGGAAAGATTCTTGTGAACAGAGAAGGCAAGCTGGTATATTACATGCTCGGCTAGGATTCTGAATATATTAAATTCCAAAAATACATTGTTTTATGGAAACGTGGATTTTCTTCTGCATCCTTGCGTACTTTTTCTGGGCAGCCACAAACGTAGCAGACAAATATTTTCTAGGCAGAAAATTCAGGAGTTCTCTGGCATATACGATAGCAGGAAGCTTGTTTCAACTGGTTCTGCTCCTATTTTTGCCATTCATAAGTTTTTCAATGCCATCACCACTGTTTGTGTTTTATGGCCTTTTGGCAGGAGCCATCCTTTTCTGCACACTTACAGTTCACTTCAAATGCCTTCAGATGGAAGATGCAACAACAATAATACCTCTCGGAAGTTTGACACCCATGGTGATATTGGTTCTCTCCTTTCTTTTCCTTGGTGAAAATCTAGGAATTAAAGAGATTTTTTCATTCTTCTTGTTAATTATGGGCGGTTTTTTGTTAACTATCAAAAAAATTGATATCAGGAAAATTGTTGTCTCTCCGACATTGAAATATTTACTTCCTAATATTTTTGTTTATTCGTGCGCCGCCATACTGATGAAATATACAATAAATAACGTACCAGCTTTCGAGAGCCTCTTTCTTTTGAAATTAGGGGCAGTATTTGCATCAATTTTTCTGCTTCTAAGCAAAAATACCAGAAGAGATTTTTCAAGGCAATTTTTTAGACTAGGAAACAAATCGAAAGCGCTATTTGCGGTGAATCAGCTGGTTGGACTAGCTGGCTGGTTCTTTTTTATGACAGCTGTCGGACTTGGCAGCATTTCGCTCGTTAGCGCGAGCCAGGGCGTGCAGTATATATTTCTCTTGTTTTTGGTTTTTTTATCAAGCATATTTTTTCCTAAAATGATGAGAGAAAGCCTTGACAAAAAAACTTTAATGAAGAAAGCGATTGGAATAGGTATTATTATGATCGCACTCTATTTGCTAAGCATGTGAAATACTTACGCCCCCGGTAGGATTCGAACCTACGACCTTCGCCTTAGGAGAGCGTCGCTCTATCCAAACTGAGCTACGGAGGCAATGTATGAAAAAGATTATTCGAGAAGAAGATTAATATGCTTTATTCCTGTCAGGAGCCGCTGCAATCAGCTGACTGCTTCCACAGGCTGCTGAAATAATCTTCAAACTCGCTTGCTGCGCTCTGCGAGTTTATCAGCGCAGATGCCTCATGATTCTCCTCGAGCGCATAATAATTCCAGTTTGTTGAGCCGATTATGATTACACTGCTGTCTATTATTATGAGCTTGGCATGAGTTGTAACACCCTTTGGGTCAAATCTAGCCTGAATACTTGCATTTTTCAGGAAGCTGCACGAGTCATTCTGTCCGTTGCTGAATTCCGGGCCAAGAAAGGCTTCACCACCTTCCATTATTATTTTCACGTCAAGGTTTCTCTTCCTGGCTGCTGCCAGAAAAATTAGTATATCATTGGCGCTGCTATTCCTTTTTGGATAATAACTGGCGTCAAACATAATCACATGAACAGATTTGTTGGCAGAGCTGATGGATGAAAGAAGATTCGGCAGGTATTTCTCGTCTGTTAGGGATGTAATAGAAAAACTTTCATTATTTTTAGTCATGAATAAAAATTCATATGCCAGAAAAGAAATTATAACTAACAATAAAAAAATAATCATGATGCGCTTTTTCATCTATGTGAACACCCTGATGCTGCCTTTAACAACTGCTTTAATGAGAGCCTCGCCTATATCGCTACTCTTGCTTACTCTCACCTGGCAGCTTTTGCCAACAGCAGCTGTCATCAGGAATTCTTCGCCCTGATATATGCTCACAGGCTTTCCGATTAAATTCTTTTCAAATTCAAAAATCATGTAGCCGCCTGTTTCGCTTGTCTTGAAGCTAACCTCTTTTTTAAGGGTTGCTACCTTGGGAACAATGTCAAGCCTTATGCCCAGGATCTTCTCAAGCTCCTGGACTGTCGCGCCTTTCTTGCCTATTATTCGGGCTATTGAGCTGTTATCAACTTTTATTGTTGCTGTGCTGCCAGATATCGATATTTCCGGATGCCTGTCAAATTTCAGAATATGCACCCTTATCTGCTCTTTTGCCAGCTTCTCTATAGCAGTTTCTGACTGCTTTTCTGAAATCGGAATTATCACATTCTCCTCGCCATATGAATATATTTCATATTCAAGAGTGTCGTTGAAGAAATCCTTGATGTTAACCACAGGCCTTGCCAGGTCAGGTTCTGTCATTCCTGTTGGCGTGCGGACTTCCATCGAGAGCTTGTAAACTTTTTTAATTTCACCTGCGCTGATGAAAATAAGGGTATCTAAAACATGCGGAATCATTCCCAACTCAAGCCGCCTGATGAACCTCTGTATAGCATCAATCGGCGCGTTTGCGTGAACAACGCCCACCATACCGATTCCTGAAAGCCTCATGTCTGTGAAGACGTTAAAGTCCTTTGTTGTCCGAACCTCGTCAAAGATTGTGTAATCTGGCCTGACAAGCAGAAGCATCTCTGCTGTGCGCTCAAAATCTCCTTTAAGCTTTGTGTATTGGGTGATTTCTTTTCTGACCTGAAGGTCGCGAGGTTGTTCCATTGTTTTGACAATAAATCCCTGCGATTCGTAGAACTCTGCTATTGAGGCAGCAAACGTTGACTTGCCAGAGCCAGGAGGCCCGGCTAAAATTATTCCACTGCCTTTCTTTATGCGTTCCCTGAGCACATCTGGTATGTTATAATCTTCTATGGACATCTTTGCTATCGGGCGCACAATTGTTATCTCATCTCCGTCAGAAAAAGGAGGACGAGCGATGGCAATCCGAAGGTTGCCCAGCTGCACAACTGTCGCTTCTCTGTCACCCATTTCTATGAAGCCCCCTTCCTCATATCTGGCAGCATCCATTATTTCTTTTATTATTTCTTCCATCTCATCTGCTGAAAGAGATGACTCTCTGACTTTAACGAGCTTGAAAGCGCCTGGCTTTCCACGCTTAGCTGTGGGAACAGCACCTTCTTTCAGATGCAAGCTTAGAGTATCAGAAGAGAGCATGCCTTCAATTCTGAGCTGCTTTGCCTTTTCATAGGGCTTGAAATATTTTGTTTTGACGCCCTGAACCTCAGCAACCATGCTTTGTACCATATCGCAAGTATAGAGAATTGCAGACTCCTCCTTTGCCATGTCTATTATAAGAGCATCAACTCGACCAGACTTG
>CAZBKL010000052.1:0-5228 GCA_964492465.1 uncultured archaeon | reverse complement strand
AGCATACAATAAAGATGAATGCCAAATGGCTATGGACATGTGTATGAAGCAATCTCAATAAAACAATTTCGTGCGCTCCCATCTCTTTATCTCGTCAGTGATGTCCTTGGTCAGGAGCTTGCGCTCTTCACCGCTGCTCATGTCCCTGACAGTTACCAGACTTTCTTTCAAGTCAGTTGGTCCAACTATCACAACAAAGCTGGCGTTCTTCTTGCTTGCGTATTCCAGATTTTTAGAAAGGTTCTTGTCAGCAAAGCACATTATGGCTGGCCACGATGCCCGCAAGGCAGCTGTTATCTTTATGGCTTCGCCGGAAACCTCTTCGCTAACTGGTATTACCATAATAGCTTTCCTTTTATGGGTTTTGATAAGGCCCCGCTCTTCAAGTATTGGAATGATCCTGTCAACGCCAATTCCAAAGCCGACTGCTGGAGTTGGCTTGCCTCCATAGCGCTCAATCAGATTGTCATAGCGGCCGCCGCTGGCTATGGAGCGCAAGCTTTCGCTTCCCTGAATAAAGGTCTCGAAAACCATTCCTGTGTAATAATCCAATCCCCTCACTATGGAAAAGTCTATCTTGACCATTTTTCTCTGCTTGTCGTCAATAAGGCTTAATATGTTCTCAAGCTCCCTGACGCCAGGGAACTTTTTCAGCTTTGAGATGTCTGACCTGATGAACCTGAAGACCTCTGATATCTGCTTCGGGCTCAAGCCAGCAAGCTTCAACTCTTCACGGACTTCTTTCTCCTCTTTCTTGCCAAGCTTGTCTATAATCCTGAAAATTTTTTCAGGCTCTGATATTTTCAGCTTCTTGGCCATTTCATCAAGAACAGCCCTGCTGTTTATTTTAATGACAAAATTATCAATTCCGAGAGCCAGCAGGCTCTCCATTAGAATCTGAAGAGCTTCAGCATCTGACGCAGGAGAGCTTGGGCCTATAAGCTCTATGCCAGCTTGCCAGAACTCTCTGTAACGGCCGGCACCTGTATCCTCATAGCGCCACATATTTGTTATGTAATACCAGCGAAGCGGCTTCGTAAGATCAGGGCTGTTGGCTATGATCCTAGCAATTGGAGTTGTGGGGTCAAATCTCAAGCCAAGATGGCGCTCTGACTTGTCTGTAAAGCGATAAATATCCTTGACTGCTTCGTCACCAAGCGAACCTTTATGAGTAAGAAGCTCCATGCTCTCAAAAGCAGGTGTCTGGACCTCTCCGTAGCCATATTTCTGGAAAACCTGCCTTATGGTTTCAAAAACAGCGCTTCTTTTCTCCATTTCCCCTGGAAGAAAGTCCCTGGTTCCTTTTGGAGCAAAGAATTCAACCTTAGGAACAACTGGAGCTTTGGCTTGGATGGCTTTTTTAGCAGGCTTTGCTTTTGCAGCTGGCTTGTGCTTTGCATGAACCTTAGCAGGCTTATGAACATGCGTTTTCTTCTTTTTTTCGGCTTTTGACGATTTTTTAGGTTTCTTGGGTTTTTTCTTCATACCTAAATTATACGCATCAAGAACTTATAAAACTTGGTTGGGAATAATTTCGAAAGATATAAAAAACTTGCGATTTGAATAAAGCGTATGGAAACCAGCGAGATAACACTAGAAGAACTGAATACCGCAGATTTTATTAATCGCTGGACAGATGATATTTCTTCCACTGTCGGCGACGGATTTGCTATAAATGCCCTGTCAGGCGGGGTTGACTCCTCAACTGTCACAATGCTTGGGCACAAGGCTCTTGGCAGCAGGCTGAAAACATATTTTATTGACAATGGCCTGATGAGAGAAGGCGAGCCTGAGCATATTGTCTCATTGTTCAGGCAGTTGGGGGTCAAAGTTGAGATAATTGATGCCCGTTCGCAGTTCTTTGGCGCTCTCAGGGGCCTGAAAGATCCTGAAGAGAAAAGGGAAGCCATAACCCAGACATTTTACAAGGCTGTCTTTGGCAATATTGTCAAGGAAAGCGGAGCTAAGTATCTCTTGCAAGGCACAATTTTAACAGACATCGAGGAGACAGTAGCTGGGGTCAAGAGGCAGCATAATATTCTTGAGCAGATTGGAATTGACACGCAGAAAGAATTCGGCTACAAATTAATAGAGCCTCTGGTTCAGCTAAGGAAGCCTGCGGTGAGGAAAGTGGCAGAAGCACTTAGCCTGCCTGAAGAAACATACAACAGGAAGCCGTTTCCAGGACCTGCCCTTGCTGCGAGGATAATAGGGGAAGTAACGCCAGAAAGGGTCGGGATTGTGAGAAAAGCCACGAAAATCGTTGAGGACGAGCTTAGCAGCATAAAGGCATTCCAGTACATGGCTATTTTGCACGAAGACATGGTCACTGGCATAAGAAACGGGAAAAGGGAATATGGCATGCAGATAGAGGTAAGGTGCTGGGACAGCACAGATGCCCAGTTAGGCAGTCCAACAAGGCTTCCTTTTGATACGTTGGAGGCAATAGCGCACAGGATAACTTCTGAAGTGCCCGGAGTGGTGAGCGTCACATACAACATAGCAAGCAAGCCCCCTTCCACAATAGAGGCTGTGTGATTCACGAATTGGGCAAAGGATAAAAGCTTTTGCTTATGAAATTGCCATATGAGAGTATATATCCCACCAAAGAGATTGTACCAGTATTGGGTACTCACGACAATGGATTGCAATTTACGATGCAGGTACTGCTTTGAGGAAAACAAAATCAAAGGCAGCAAACCTTCTTATGATATGAAAGACCTCGTAAGATTCATCGCTGTGCACAACCCTTATTTTCAGTTGAAAGATAAGAGAGATGAATTTAAGAATGGGGTCGTTTTCTCTGGCGGAGAGCCGATGATGAATCAGGAGTTTATGGCAGATTTCATACAAAGAACAAGAGAAGATCTAAGGCTGGAATATGTTCTTCAGACTAATGGGACACTGCTTGACAAAATTGAGCCCTACCTGCTTGAAAATCTTGATTTCATATTTGTGTCAATAGACGGTCCCAGGGATATGCACGACAAGAACAGGGGGAGAGGAACTTTTGATAAAATCGTAAATAATGTGAGAAAAATAAAGCCAGATTATAAAGGACAGATACTTGCCAGGATTACAGCAACTGTCGACAGGGACTTTTCAATATATGATTCCATTATGACGCTTACCCCTGATATAGACAATTTTCATTGGCAAATAGAGACTCCTGTATCCCATCCTGTCACAACTGAGGATACGGATGCTTTTCTCAAAAAGTACAGAGGTGATGTGGGCAAACTTATCGATTACTGGATTGGTAACCTGCAAAAGGGCGTGGTCAAAAACATAGTTCCTTTCCAAAGCATTGTCACTCCTGTTAAACCCGGCTTAAGATGCGGTGCTGGTGAAACGTTGATTGTTGTAGACCTTGACGGGCAATGTTATGGTTGCGACACAATGGCTGGGGACCCGAGGGCAAGAATAGGAAGCATATACGATGGCGCCGAGCCCGAACGTCTGCATATGCAACTATCCATGAATTGCTCCGGAAACCCGTTGACATGCGAGAGCGAAACATACAAGGGAAAACCAGGCTGCCTGAACAGCTGCATGAAATGTTCTGAGGAAGAGACGATGAAATTCTACTGCTCTACGGTCCATATACTTGTAGAAGAGATAATGGCGAGGAGGGATTTTATAAATGGTCTGATGGAGCGTGAAGAAATTAATTCAGAGAACGTCATAATGCCAAGGATGGCCTTGTATACTGAACAAATCCCATGACAGCTTTGCCAATAGTTATCTAAGGTATTTAAGTTTTAGCCTATTACTAAATAGATACCAAAAACGTACCTTAGGTGAAAACACGAGGTAAGCTGATGCTTACCTGTTTATCAACACCCAAGGGAACATTTTAGGGTGTTAATATGGCAGAAAAACCACATTTGAACATCGTAACAATAGGACACGTAGACCACGGAAAATCTACCCTGGTCGGAAGACTGCTCTATGATACTGGAGCAATCAGGGAAGACCAGATGACCAAGTTCAGGGAGCTTGCAAAAGAAAAGGGAAAGGAAACCTTTGAGTTTGCATTTGTCATGGACACTTCCAAGGAAGAGAGGGAACGAGGGGTGACTATAGACATAATGCACAAGAGGTTTGACACTAACAAGTTTTACTTCACTGTCATAGACTGCCCGGGACACAGGGACTTTGTAAAGAACATGATAACCGGAACCAGCGAAGCAGACGGAGCAATACTGGTGGTGTCTGTAAAAGACGGCATCCAGGACCAGACAAAGGAGCACGTATACCTGGCAAAGGTGCTGGGAGTAAACCAGCTCATAATAGCCATGAACAAGATGGACGCCATCAACTATGACGAAGCCAAGTTCAACACAGTCAAAGCTGAGGTTGAAAAGCTTCTGAAAGGGGTTGGCTACAAGATAGAGACAGTTCCTTTTGTGCCTGTATCAGCTTACAAGGGCGACAATGTTGCCAAGAAGTCTGAGAACATGGCATGGTTCAAGGGACCGACTTTGCTCGAAGCTCTTGACAGCTTCAAGGAGCCTGAGAGGCCAATAAACAAGCCGCTGAGGCTTCCGATACAGGACGCTTATTCCATAACCGGAGTCGGCACTGTTCCTGTAGGAAGGGTAGAAACCGGCGTTATGAAGAAGGGAGACAAGGTTATCTTCGTTCCCAGCATGGCGCAGGGAGAAGTAAAAACCATAGAAATGCACCATGAAGAAATTGCTGAAGCAAAGCCCGGGGACAACGTGGGCTTCAATGTAAGAGGGGTCAACAAGGACCAGATAAAGCGCGGTGACATAGTGTGTCATCCTGGCTCAGAGGCCAAGGTGGTAAAAGAGTTTACAGCCCAGATAATTGTGCTGAACCACCCGTCTGTAATGAGCAAAGGTTATACACCAGTGTTCCACTGCCACACAGCCCAGGTAGCATGCACTGTGACAGAAATCCTGAAGCAGATGGATGCCAAGACAGGAGCTGTAGTGAAGGAGCACCCTGACTTTATCAAGACCGGGGACGCGGCAATAATTGTCGTGAAGCCGAGCAAGCCTCTTGTAATTGAGAAGCAGTCTGATATCCCGCAACTGGCTCGATTCGCAATAAGAGACATGGGCATGACCGTGGCAGCCGGAGTCTGCATAGACACCAAAATTTAGGCAGATTTCCTATTGCAAAAAACAATTTCTTTATTTTTTTTATTTTCCATTTTTCTCATGCTCATTAGGTGAAAAATTGAACGCTTAAGTATGCTA
>CAZBKL010000051.1:0-5246 GCA_964492465.1 uncultured archaeon | reverse complement strand
CTTATCATATCATTGGCAATATTCGCGGCTGTTGTTTTGAGCCAATCTGAAACCGGCAAGGGTGTGGAAAATGGAATAGGCGAAACGCTTCAGGGCTTCAGGGAAGCTCTTTTAACCATGGACACCAAGCTCAAGACGCCTGTCGGTGATGTTCAAGTTTCAGGTTAGGGTGTGAAAAAATGGACAAAGTAATAGGAATTCTGGGTGTGATAATATTAGGGCTTGTGGTTTTGGTAATTATTATGGTAGTGACAGCAAAAAATGTGGAGGAGGGAAAAACATCGATTTTCAATGAGGCAGACAAGCGCATACTCTGCAACAAATGGATGACAGCAAATCCGAGCTGCGACATACTTGACCCAACATATGAAGAGGACCTTGCGAAAGCTGGAATTTGCGAGCCGTGCCCAAAGCCAGCAGGCTTGACAGACCTGAAAGAGATCAAAAAGCAGATGATACAGAATTGCTATGTCAATGATGACCAGTATGCAAAATGCATAGAGGTATGCGGCTGCTCATATGCAAAAATGAGCCTTCCTTCTGTGACATTGTCCAGGCTGATACACACGACAACAAGCACTTCATCATCAACTACTGTACCGACCACGACGACAACCAGCAGCACCACTACAACAACAAGCGCAACCACGACTACAACATGACAAGGCTGATAAAATGGAACTTACAATAAACCAGGTTATTTTGATTGTGCTCATGATATGCCTGGCTATAGTGATATCACTGATATGGTCAGAATCATCTGCAAAAACAAGGGAGGGAATAAGCACTTTTCAGCCGATAATAGGCGATGAAAATTACCGGCTGAAAATGGCTATAGATGAAGTAAATGTCCAGAGATCAGGCAGCAGCATTACTGTAACAGTCAAAGTAACCTCAGAAGAAGCTGGAAATTCCCAGGTGAATTTCAGGATTTATTCATATCCCGAAGGTGTTGTTGAAGATAAGACAGAGGATAAAATAGTCATCAACGGGCAGGAAACTTTCACTTTCAATACAATAGAAAGCGAATCTGGCAAATCATATTACCTCATAGCAGAAATAAAGACCATTGAAACTGAGAACGAGCCTGCGCGGTTTGTGACAAGGCAGGGAAAGTGGATTCAGGGTTCAGGCAGCCAGACTGGAGCAACTACAACAACAGTGGACTGCACGCGATGCTCCAGCAACACGGAATATTGCGCAGGAAGAGGTGACTGTCCGAGCAAATGCTCTTGCTACTGCCATTCAGATTGCGTTAGCGGGAATTGCATTATGACTGAGCAGGGCGGCACCTGCGGGTAGAATCTAAAAAAGTAATTTATAGTAGAAAAGCAAGGAATTGTCATGGACATGTCGATTAGCGTGGTCATAGGCGTAATTGCCGTGATTTTTGCCATTATTATTGCAGCTGCCCTCATGCAGGAATTCAAACAGAAAACAACAGAATCAGGATCAGTCCTGACTGAAGCTGGAAATCCTGATGATATAAAAGGCAGGATATCTGGCGCCCCTTTTCATGAGATATGGCATGCGGCAAAAGAAATTGCCAGTGCCAGGGAGTCTTCTGCATAGCAATTGATATTTATATTTCCTGCCTGAAATTAACTTATGGGAAAGGGCATTGATGCATACAAGCTGATACTCTATGTTTTTATCTGCCTTCTCGGGCTTTTTGTCATTATAGTTATCTTTTCAGACATCAGCACAAAGGTGCATGCGGCACTGAATGGCACATTTGAGCCGGAAAAGTTCCCGGCGCCCCAGACAGTTGAGTCTGACATAAGCATTGAAAATATGCGGGCATACTCAGGCTCAGATGAAATAACGCAGGGCAGTACATCAGCATTGCTGATAAGGGATTTGGGAGAGATACCTGTCAAGGTAGAGTTTGACGCTTCCATGCCCAAGAATGCTGATTATCCGAAAGAAGGCGCTAATATAATATTCAGGTTTGACAGTGAAATGGAAAAGAAGGACTTTGACAGCTGCTCGGTTGTAAAAAAAGTCGTGCCAGGAACCTCTGTTCATGTGTCTTCTGATGATATTGCTGGCTGCATTACTATGAAAAGCGACTGGTCGGGCTGGGTGACTGTAAGGATTTCTGCAAAGACAATGGTTAGCGGCGATGAGCAGGGGCTTGCAACAAGCTATGAAAATTTCAGGGTATTCAGAAAAATGAAATTAATGGGCTCGCTCTGTGATTTGATAAAGAATGTGGGCGACTACCCAAAGGAAAGACTGTATATTTCCAATGACATGGGAGACATTGAACTGGGCAAGAAAACTGTTCCCGAAGCTTCGATGGTTAATGGCAAGACAACAATAACAATAGATGGCGTGGAATGCATCAACGTTGTTCTTGAAGAAACAGACAATTATCGCATTGATTACAGCAACTTTGAAACATCGCCTGACTTAAAAAGCATGGACAAGCTGATTATAAAAAAAGATAGTATGATAATTTTGCAAAGGGAAAAACAGCAGGAAAGCGTATGCTTTCCAGGAGAGCCGATAACTCAATGCGACTTATTAACAACACTTACAGTATCGTGACTGGATGCGCTCAGCAGCATGTAATTTTAATATATTTGCCTAGCAAATATAATCTATGGCTTATATTCTTGACAAGATGTTTGTTCCTGAACCTGCGGGCGGGGTAACGAGCTACTCAGCACCATGGAGCGATTACCTCAATCCTGCTGCAAAAGGCAAATGGCTTGGCTACGCAGACCTGATTCAGGCCCTTGACCAGAACATATTGTATAATCCGACTGCGCAGGCAGGATTCTGGACAAATGTTTATTATGGCTTGATGGCCCAGCTTGGCAACTGGGAGTTCAATGTCAAGAAAGTTGACGAGTCTGTGGAGGTTTCGCCTATGTACAAGGGCTTCTATGAGATGGTTATGAACGAGAAGCAGAACATAGAAATAAAGGTCAAGAAGGTCATTGACGACATAATATCCCACACGAGCGAGCTTGAGCTGCTCGAGCATGACATAAGGAGGTACAAGGAGTTCTATGACTATTTTGATTTCGCAGCAGAGGAGAGCAAGAGGAAGCCTGACGAGCACTCGCTGAAAGCTGTTTTCATAGACATGGTAGACTACCATTCTGGCGAGGGAACCCCAGGAAGGCTTTCAATGAGCTTCATGCAGCAGAACAACATATTCCCGACAATAATACAGGACTTCTACCAGATGAATTCCGAGGCAGATTTGGAATCCAGCGACAGGCTGAAGAACCTGTCAAAAGTTGAGAAGGACATGCTGAAGACAAAGGCCCGCGCTTATGCTGAATGGAAAAAGCTCTTTGGAAGGGAGGTCAAGAGCAGGTATGAGCGCTTAAAGCAGCTGTCTGACTCAAAGAAAGCCATGATAGAGAAGAGCAAGGAATGGATAAAGCCTTACATTGCCAGGCACAAGCTGCTGAAAGAGGGAATGTCTGAAGAGAGCGGCAGGGGCGACAGGATGACTTCAGAATGGCAACTGAACGTGCAGCCAACAAGCAGCACTACAATAACAGTGTGGGCATGGAAAGAGTTCCCGATGCAGGAGTTCTTCAAGACTCCAGGAGAGCTTATGGTCAAGGAGATGAAAAAAGAAGCGAGCTTCATAGAAAAGGACCCGAAAACAAGGATATACTCGCTCAAAGACAAATGGACAATGGAAAATCTTATTCTAAATCCTGAACTCGGACTTAAAAACAAGTATCCTTTCATAAACGAGAAATGGGTGCAGAAAAAAGTGCATGAGGTAATGTTCAATGACGACTGGTTCCGTGCCAGGAAAAGAATATTGAGCAGGGTTTATTATTACTATGCTTTCCTGGAAATAAAATTTGAAATATGGACAACCAGGACCGCGACAGGGCAGGAGGTTGAGGACACCAACATATACATCAGGTCTTACTGGATGTCCAGGAATGTCCTGCTGACAAAGCTCCTGGAATTAAAAGCCAAGCAGGAATCGTTTGAGATGGAAATAGAGGACATGCTCGGCATAGAAAGCAAGAGAATACCTGAGGAAAAGGAAAAGCCAGAGGAGAAGAAGAATCCTTTGAGTCAGATGTTCAGCATGATTGGAAAGGGGCTGGAATTTTTCGGCATAAAAAACTTCAGGTTTTCGAGGATGCTTGCCGGATACGGCCCCCCGCCGTACGAATCCTCGTTCAAGTACAGGATATCAAAATTCTACTTGGTGGCCCTAGGCAGGTTCTATTTCGGGCCTGTTTCAAGGTACGTGAGAAACGCCATAATGAAATAAGATGAAGACGCCAAATGTGATTTTATGACTGAACTGAAATGCCCGATATGCGGGAAGGAGCTTAAGAATAAGTACGGGGTACTTACATGCGAATGCGGCTGGGCAGAGCCAACTGTGCACAAGACATTTGCAAAAGCAAACTGGAGAACAATCAGGTAAATGCTCTTCCATTATAACTTCTCTGAAAAGTTTTATACAAGCCCTTGTATAATATTATTTATATTTAGGTTCTCGGTGATTGGATGCCAGCGTGGGATGAGAAAAACAGGCCGAAAGGATACATACTAGGAGTCACCCCGGGATTTGCCCAGTTCGAGCAGGGCGACCAGAAACTGACATACATGGGATTTGCCAGGAAGCTTACAAAAGCCACAAGGCTCGGATTTGAGTTTGCTGAAATTGACTTTGAGCAGCTCAGCGAAGCTCTTGAGCCTGACATAGGAACCCAGGTCAAGCAGGTGAAGAGAGCCCAGGGCATAGAGCTTGGAATACACCTGCCAGTTGAAGTTGACCTCACTCTTGCAGACGCTTTCAGCTGGCGCTACATGCAGGAACAGGTGAAGCTCGGCGCAAAAGCTGCTGAGAACATAGGGGCAAAGTTCATTCTCTTCCACACTTCTTCTCACATGAGGCCAAACATAACATCCTTGTTCGGCAGGCCAGAGCCACGCCAGCGTTTAGTCGGGCCAGACGGAACGAATTTAGGGGATTGGATAGGTGAAAATAAGCTTAGGGAGTGGTTTAAGGCTAAGTTCATCAAGGTTTTGTTCAATGCCATGGGAACTGCAGGCGACCCGTCTATAATAGAATTTTTTGAGAATGAAACTTCTTTTGAAGATGCGAGAAAAAGGATAAAAGAAAAAGTGGAGGAAACTCAAAGGAGTATCAGAACTGTCATAACCCAGATGAAAATATCGCAGGAAGAGCTCCTAAAGAAAACCAGCACGACAATAGATGAAAAAAGACTTCTGCAGCAAATAGG
>CAZBKL010000050.1:0-5250 GCA_964492465.1 uncultured archaeon | reverse complement strand
CAGAAATGTCAGAATTATCAGCAGTCCCTGTATTTTGAATCGTGATTGCATTTAATTGGTCTGCCTTTTTATCAACAGTTGCTGCATTAGTTCCTCCATCACTGTAAATATCTGCTGTAGAAGCTATCGGAGCAGAGCCTGTGTATTTGTCATTCACACCAAAGTTGGTCAAAGAGTCCCCATTGCTCAGGCCGGCTGTTGAGTAAACATTTGTGTCTGCTGAAGATGAATAAGTTCCTAACCCGCCAGCATCAGTCCCTATCCAGTCATCAGCTGGCGCATAAGCGCCGCCATTGTTTTTATCGTAATAGAACAGGTTCCATCCTGCAGGCTCAGTTAATGTCCCCTCATTGTCTGTGCCTGTGCCTGCCTCGAGAGTGTCCTTGCCTGAATCATAATATACCTTCCCATCGTCTGTGAAAATCATGTCTGTGCCTGAAGCCCATGCTCCGCCGCCTGCTACATCGAAGAAATACAAAGTTGTCCAGTCAGCGTCTTTTGTTGTTGTTATTGCTGTGCCAGCTGCTGGCGCTGTGCCATCTATTGTTGTGTCTGCTGATGCCGAATATGTCTGCTCGCCTGCAACATTTTCAATAAAAATATCCTCGCCGAGTTCATACTGGTTCGCAACTCCGGCGCTTTCAAATGAATAGTCTGAATCTGCTTCTAGGCCTGCTGCGGTGTTGTCTCCGCCAGCAAAGTTTGCGACTGTAAATCCAGCATCAGACACAGTCTCATCATTAATGCCATTGCCAGCCACTCCTCCCGTTGCTATTGTCACAACAGTCACATCATTATCTCCACCTTTCTCAGTCGCGACAAATGCTGGTTTGCCATCAACAATCGTAGTTATGGCAGCTTCAACAGCATCAGCAGTGCCTAAAACATTAACATTAATTTCTGTCAGACCTTTACCATCTGCATGGTCAACTGGTGCTCCTTCACTAGTACCAGTTTTATCAATCCAGAATCTCCAATATTTACCATCAAAATCCCGAAGATCAAAATAATCGGCAGTAACCAAATCTTCGCCCTGTGTTGTCGTTAATGGCGTTCCTGTAACTCCTACGCCACCAGCAAATGTAGCGTCTGTTTCGCTCTGCGCAACAACTGCAGTAATCGTAACAACATTATCAGCAGAAACTGCAGAATACCCCAGGAGTGCTTCGACTGCGGTTGCGATTTTTGTTGCAACTCCTGCAGCATTATCTGCATCCAGAACAGCTGTTAGATACCCTACACCATTCAATGTATAAGCAACATTTCCATCAGCTGTTGGCTCGGCAGTAATTGTGAATGTGGTAACTTCAGCGACAGCATTATTATTGTTTACAAAATTGGCCTCAGCAATCGCCTGTATTTCTGCTGTTGCAGCTACTGTTGCACCATCCCGGACATATGTGCCCTCTTTGGTTCCGTCTGCGCAGTTATCATTTGTATCTAGTCTGACCGCGGTCGGGGCATTAACATTGTCAACGCAGACAGAATTGCCTGCACTGTTTCCGGCAGTATACTGAACCAGCGTAGCGCCTGCACCAAGTGCAGTTGCTCCTATTCCTAGTGTCAATGTGCCATCAGCATCAACCAGGGTATCAGCAGCAGAAGTGTAAACGCCGTCATTATCATTGTCAGTCCCTATCCAGTCATCAGCTGGCGCATAAGCGCCGCCATTGTTTTTATCGTAATAGAACAGGTTCCATCCTGCAGGCTCAGTTAATGTCCCCTCATTGTCTGTGCCTGTGCCTGCCTCGAGAGTGTCCTTGCCTGAATCATAATATACCTTCCCATCGTCTGTGAAAATCATGTCTGTGCCTGAAGCCCATGCTCCGCCGCCTGCTACATCGAAGAAATACAAAGTTGTCCAGTCAGCGTCTTTTGTTGTTGTTATTGCTGTGCCAGCTGCTGGCACCACGCCGCCGATTGTTGTGTCTGCCTGGGAAGTAAATTTGCTGTCAGCATCCAAATCCCTTACAACCGGCTCAGTTCCCTCGAAACCAGCAGCACCAGCTTCTTTATAGCCGACGCCAGAAGTGGTTCCTAAAGCAGGAAATGCTGTTAAAGTGTCGCCGTTCCATGAGGCGCCAGAGCCGTCTTTCAATAATGTATCTTCTGTGCCAGCGCCGTTCATTGCGTCAGGAATCACGACATTCATGACCAGCTTGTTAGTGTCTGAGGCTTTGATGTAAGCGGCAGGAGCGCCGTTATTGGTGAACTGGGCAGTTGTGGAGGCAAATGTGGGTATGGCATAAAAAGCAACAAATAGAAGTACTATGGCAGAAATTGTAATCAGAATGCCGAATGCGGCAAGCCCTTTTTTGCTCATTCGCACCATTACAAAACACTATGTTTCAGATTTTTTAGCCAAGTTATTACAACAATTAGGTAATAATTAGCTTGATAGTAATCTTTATAAATGTGTCGTATGGGGCTGGTTATTTCACTAAAAATATAGAATTTTCATCGTCCAGCCCATCCTCCGCCTCCGCCAAAGCCGCTACCGAATCCCCTGAAAATATGCATCTGATAAGGCTATTGGTGAATGTATCGCGCTTTGGGGGCATGGCAGATGGGCCCTGCCTCGCATAATTAATGCTAATTGCCAATTAACAGCTTTATATACTCTTACTAATTACTAATTAGTATGATTAACAAGGAGATCCTGCGGAGCGTTGTCATGCAGCAGAAAGAGCGGATAGAGCAAAAACAGGAGCTGATAATGAGGGACATCCTCGATGAGATATTGAAATCTTTCAGGGACAATCGCATATTGATACTTACCGGGCTCAGAAGGAGCGGAAAGTCCAGCATTCTGAAGCTGCTCATGCAGGAGAAAAAGGAATATTGCTACGTTAATTTCGAGGATGAGCGTTTCCTGGGATTTTCTGCCCAGGATTTCGAGCTTCTGAATGAAGTGTTACTGGAAACCTACGGGAAATCTAGCCTGTATTTCTTTGACGAGATTCAGAATGTAGACAAGTTCGAGCTCTTTGTGAGAAGGCTGCAAGATGACGGCAAGAAGGTGGTGATGACCGGCTCAAATGCATCCCTGTTGAGCAAGGAGCTAGGAACCAGGCTTACTGGAAGGTACAAAGCCTTCGAAGTCTACCCGTTCTCGTTCAGGGAGTTCCTAAGGCTGAAAAGCATTGCCCATGACAAGGGGGCTGTATATAAAGCCGAAAAGAAATCCATGATTACAAAATCCTTTGGTGAATACTTCCTTGAGGGCGGGCTTCCGGAATACCTGAAAAACAATGATATAGAATACGTCAAGACCGTGTATGACAACATACTCTTCAGGGACATAATAGCCAGATATTCTATCAGGAAACAATCTGTGTTAAAAGACATGGTGAACCTGCTGGCATCGAGCATATCGCTGCCGTTTACGTATAATTCCATAAAAAACTCAACAGGTATTTCAAACGCCAACACAGTCAAGGAATATATATCATACCTTAGCAACTCATACTTTTTTTTTGAATTGCAGAAGTTTGATTATTCTGTCAAAAAGCAGCTGAACTACCCGAAAAAAATATACATCGTGGACCAGGCATTCGGGAAGATAATGGGAAGGGGGTTTTCCGAGAACAAAGGTAGGGTCCTTGAAAATATTGTATTCATAGAGATGAAAAGGAGGAAAAAGGACGTTTATTATTATTCCGGAAAATCAGAATGTGATTTCGTTGTCAGGGAAAATAGTAAAATAAAAGAAGCAATACAAGTCTGCTATGTCTTAAGCGAAATCAACAAGGAAAGGGAAATAAGCGGGATACTGGAAGCGATGAAAAATTTCGGGCTCAGGAAAGGTATTATACTTACCAATGACGAGGAATATGAAATCAAAGAACTCGGTAAAAAAATAGAAATAAAGCCTGTTTGGAAATGGCTTCTGGAAAACGAGGCATAGTAATATTTTTTCAATATGTCATGAGCATAAAGCTATCTTCCAGCCCCTCCTCCGCCACCTCCTCCGCCGCCAAAGCCTCCGAATCCTCCGCCTCCAAAGCTGCCGCTGCCCATTCCGCCAATGAAAACATATGGCCAGGCGCGCTTCTTCTTTTTCTTGAAGCGAAATCCGCACTTCTGGCAAACGCAGGTTTCTTTTTCGCACTTAATATGCGTTGAGCCGCATTTCGGGCAACGCGTAATAGAAAACATGATGCCCATGAAAGCAAAAATCATCAGGAAAGATAATATGGAAATCAGCACTGCAACAGGAAAATCATCAGGTACTGGATTTCCTTGCCTATAGCCTTGCAGCTTGTCTAAAACTCCTGAAACAACAGCCTGGCTGGCAGCAGAATAATTGCCAGTTTCATAATAAGGCAGCGCAGCGTCAAGAATCCTGCCAGCTGCAGCATCTGTGATGTAGCCTTCCAATCCATAGCCAATTTCCAGTCTCATTCTGTTTCCAGAGCTTTGGTTGACTATCATCAGGAAAAGCAAGCCATTATCCTGATTAGCTTTGCCAATTCCCCAGGTGTTGAAAATCTTGTAAGCGTAGCTGTCCCTTGTCTCGTCTGCTGGAATTTCTTTTAATGTGATAATTGCGAACTCAATGCTTGTGTTGCTGTCAAGGTTTTGCAATTCAGCTTCCAATGACTGGGCATTATTCAGCGCATTTGCATAGTCATTCACATAGCCGACGTATTGCGGAACATCTGCTGCAAATGAGAGTGAAGAGAAGATTATCAAAATCGCCAATACTGAAATCTGTAATTTCATAAGTTTATTATTGCCTGCAAATCTTAAAACAGAATAATAATCATCTCATTTATTTGCACTCTTTGACCCAGCTTTTCCTCTCATCAAATCCAAATTTCTTAATATTTCATTATATAGTTTATTGTATCGAAGAAAGACGTTTAAATAGGATAACCGATAAAAGATATTTATTAAGTCCCCTGTATGAAACACGAACGAAAGTTTGTGTGGCAATGCAGGGTCATTTTTCTTTCTTCTTTATATCAAATAAAATATTATCTATTCTCACGAAAAAATTCATGAAACTTTTTCTCAATTCAAAAGAATAGCTATTTGATAAAATAAAAGAACTTAATGGTTTCTTACCTATTTTGTTTACTAAAGTAAGAACTGGAATAAAATCAGAATCTCCTGATATTAGAACACAATAATCATATTCATTATAAAATGCTCCCTTTACCATATCTATAGCTATACTAACATCTATGCCTTTTTCTCTTTTAGAAATTGGACCTATACAACTATAACAATTAGATTTTGCTATAG
>CAZBKL010000049.1:0-5409 GCA_964492465.1 uncultured archaeon | reverse complement strand
AACCAGAAAAGCAATACCCTGGTATGCATTCCAAAGCCAGACCTTGTCATAGATAGCATAAGCTTCTACGAATATGTACAAACCATAAACTATACAAACAGGACTTTTGTCAATGTGACAACAATGGTAAAGAACAACGGGCTTGGGAGTGCTGGGAATTCCACGACTAGGACAGTCGGGCTGGCAACTTATTACAGGGCAACCAATCCGCTTGCTCCGGGAGCCACGCAAAGTTTCAACGAGGATTATGAATGCACATCTGCGCATAACTACACAGCAACAGCAGACTATTATGGCGTGGTAGCTGAATCAGACGAGAGCAACAACCAGATGGTCACTTTCATAGACTGCGTAGTATAAAGCTCCATTTGATTTTTTCTTTTTTTTATTTTCCTCTTTCAGCCCAGGATATTTTTTATGTCATCGATTGCTGAAAATGTGCTGTTGATGTCAGTTGAAATTTCAGAACCTGCCTGGTTTGCGTCAGATTCCGAGTTGATGGGCCCGGCTTCAGATGGTTTGAATACTATTGATGCGGGGGGAGAAGACTGGAAAAACAAAAGCAGAGTTCCCAGGATAATCAGAATAGCAACAATCGATAAAATCATGATAATTTCCTTGCGCTTCATTTGACCGCCTTCAGCACCAGTGCAACAAGGTCTTTTAATTTGCTTTCTATGTCAATTATCATGCTTCTGGCATTTGCCAGCGCATTTTCATTTAGATTATCCCTGTTTGCCTCCATGTAATTCGCTATGCCAGCCACATCCTCAGACAAGCTCATGAACTTGCTTGAGATGTTCTGCCACTGCCCGGCTTTGTCAGCGATTCCCTGGGAATTATAATAATTCGCTATCTGGCTTGTTGTCGCGCTTAGTGAAATGAATTTTGCTTTCAGGCTTCCGAGCCTGACTCCTGTCTCGAGAATCTTTCCATAGTCAAATGATGCTGTCCCCGCAGGCGATGGTTCTGCGGGACGGGTTTCTTTGATGCATTTGCCGGTTTCGTTTGACAAGACATATCCTTCGTTGCACCCGCAATCTGTTTTGCAATTACTCAAATCCTCCCCGGGCTCGCACTCGGAATTTCCGCAGACAGGGAGTTTTTCTACAACCCAAAAAACAGCTGCAAGAGTGGGGTAATGCAAAGTAGCTCCTCCTCCTAAACCATTTACCGCTTTGGGATATGTTTTGAACCAGTGCTCTCCAGGCTTTATTGCAGGTGATGATATTATTGACATATTGACTATTTCCGACGATTCGGGAGGGATGATAATTTCATCTGTTCCGGCAGTCTTCAGGTCGCCCATGTACGTGATATCATAATTCAATTTTATCCAGTCATTATTGTAATACTTCACGGGACTGCATGTCGGATGGTCATTATTTGTGACATTCAGCTGGTAAACCAGTGTCGAGCCTGCAAGCCCTGCTATTTTATGCTGCAAAAGAACTCCTGAGTCAAATCTTCTCGGGCAAGTTTCAGTTATTGTATCACTCCCCAAATAATCAACAGATATTTCACCCTGTGTTATATAGAACAAAAGCGTCTTGGACTTGTCCATGCTCGGGAATTTTGCGTAAAACCTGTATGGCGCTATTACATCACGGAAGCCATCACGCCCCGGATCCTCATCTATTTTTGTTAACCCGGAAGCTTTTTTTCCTGCCAATAGAGGATCATTTTCCTCAAAAATACCATCCCCGTCGGTGTCAGCCCTGACTGAAATAATAGACCTGCCTTGAATGGCAACACCGGCAGCAAAAACGTCGCCAAAAAGAAAATTCGCCCCGACAGGTGTTGCTATTGACAATTTATTTTCAGCTCCCCCATACAATTTTGCCCGTATAACTGTTGATGGGGTTATTGTTATGCTGATATTATCCACCATATTCAGCTCATTGCTGGCATCCACCCAATTGCCACAGGATATTTCTCCTGTATCAGGATTGAAGCTGGAAGGATTGCATATTTGTATTTCATTGGGCGATTTTACTGTAAAAATCGCATCCCCAATTGCGCTTTCTCCGGCTCTGAACGCTTTGACATGCAATTTCCATATGTCTAAAACATCAGGCAAATCTGGTCTAACAAGACTATTATTCGAATCAATCCATTTTGCATTGTAGAAAAAGTCGCGGATATTTCCAACTTCCCATGTGCCGCAGTTCTTGTTTTCAGAATATGTATGCCCATTAGTCAAATGAAAAGTATAAACGCAATAGTCTGAAGGGTAATTCATTTCCAGATTTGTTTGCGCGTTAATGACCAGATTGTCGGTTGTCATATAATCTGTTTTGTTTGTGGACACGCTCAATGTAAGCTCCTGGGCATATGCAGAATGGGCATAAATTAGAATGGCAAAAATCAGGGCTGCAAGAATTCCTGCTCTCCTCATAATTAAATATACTATATTATTTCCCTTATATAAATCGATTTCTACAATTCAACTTTCAGCAGCTTTCTTGTCAGTATAACAAATGGTATTGAAGACAAAAAATACCAGCCAATCCAGCCAAAAGGCAGAACAGAGCCAATGAAGGGAATAGATATTGGAAGGCTCACTGCCAGCCCAGCATATGTGGTGTTCAGCGACGGCAGTAGTACTATGACCATAAGCATGGAAACCAGCATGGGCTTTGTCATCAGCCTCATCTGCTCGGAATTGTTTCTCATTGCCTCGCTCATGAGCTTGTTCATTGTTTCAGAATCATTCTTCTTCTGCGCTTCTGTCAGCCTTTCCTGCACGCTCTTTACCTTTGCTTTTATCTCCCTTGCCTTTATCGGGTCAACCAGAAACTTGTAGCATATGCTTATGACTGTGCTGACCAGGACAGAGAATATCAATATGGCCAGTACAGGATTCAGCGCTGTTATGGGAGCATATAACGGGTCAAGGATAGCCATTAAATCACTTTGAATTCTATGAAAAGAATATCCCGTCAATTTTTAATAAGGAACCTTCTTGATGTTGAGCGTAAACGCCAGTATGTTGGACAGCTTGTGAATCAAAGGCGTCAGTATAACGAGGATGACAACATGCTCCCAGCCCACTTTATAGAAAGGATATGACAATATCAGAGCCCCGATTATGAAATCCAGGCGATTGATTACAGAGACTCTTTCACCGCGCTTTATTCCCATTCTTCTCTTGAGGAAGGAATTTGCCATGTCGCCAAGTATTGCGCCAACACTGAGCGCTGCTATTAAGGGTATTGTCATTGGCGCAAGCCCTGCTTCTGCTGGTATCATTGGCTGGAAATATATCTGTATAAGCCCAAAGAACATTCCAAAAGCTATGCCACCGAGCGTGCCTTCTATGGTTTTTCCATCACCGAGCAGCCGGCTTTTGCCCACTTTCTTGCCCTGGTCTATCGGATTTCTGCCTCTAAGCAGAGGCGGAAAAGCGTTTGCAGCATAAGCAGGCGCTATGAACCAAAGGGCCTGAAGAATTTTCAAGCCTATTTCTATCAGAATGTCAGCCATAATTAACAAGAACTATCTTGAGGTGAGTATTTAAAACATTTTTAGATTAACAGCTCATCGATCCTTTTCAGCAGATATGCGAGGTCTTTGGGCGAAACCGGCACTCTGGGTTCGTCATATAGTGGTACATCTAATAGATTTGAACAGTCGCATCCCTGTGCCCCTGTATTATATGCATCTGGTCCTTTGCTCATGTTTCATGCACCCTCATGATTGTGATTCAAACAACTATGCTCCAAATGGTTTTAAAGTACAAAAATGCTAATAAATTGATTTATGCCGACGTCGCATAACCTGGCAGTGCGCCTGGCTTGAGACCAGGTGGGCCTAGCCCTTGCAGGTTCAAAGCGGTTTTTTCTTTTCCCAGAAAAGCAAAACCCGCCCTACGCTCGAAACACCGAGTGTTTCGGCGCCCTCGGAATGCTTTGCATTCCGAAGGAAAAGAAAAGATAAAATAAGAATAAACCGTGACAATCCTGCCGTCGGCGCTTTTAATTTTACAACTCAACCTCGCAGCAGTATTTTCTCAGCTCCCTGGCGGGATAGAGCTGCGGAAGAATTTTATTGTGCCATAAGCCGAATACAAGCCTCTGGTCTGTCTTGGGCATGGGCCTGCCTAGCCTGCTGAAAAATTCCATATTTTCCTTTGCTTTCGGGTATTCCTTGATTATGAGCATCTCTGTCCTCAGTGGCAGGTTCTTGTTAATTTTCCTTAGCATTTCTGCAAAGCTGCGAAGCTTCTCTTCTATGCCATTTTCGTAGACTAATGCCGGAAGGTAAGCATAGAAATCTGATTTCCAGTTTGCAAGAAGCTTTGCTGTTTCAAACTGGCTTTTGTAGAATTCAGGAGCAGCTCCTGTTATCCTGGCAAAATCTTCCTTGCAGACTCCCTTGAAGCAGCCGACTATGCCCACATTTCTTTTTTGCAGAACGTCTTTCAGGCTGCTTTCTATTTTTTCCATGTATTTTGATGTTGAGAAGTTTGTGTCTATCCATAAATAGAATTTTTTCTCGCTGTTCACTTTCTCCAGCTCGCTGTAGATTTCAGGTAATATTTCCGGAACAATTGTCGGCTCCCCTCCTGATATTCTCAGGACATTGATAGGCTCTTCAGAGCTGGCTCTTGCTTTCAGGAAGAACTTTACAATCTCCCTGGCAGAGAAGAATTTTGCATATTCCAGGCTGGCTGAATTTGCAGCCAGCGGAACATAGCAGTAATTGCAGGCATATGTGCAGCCGCTAAGCTGGGCTGTAAAGACTTTGTTGAAATCCCTTGGGTCGCCATTTCTACCCTCCAGCCTGTAAGCAGCAGAATAAGCAGCGTTCTGGAATTCCAGCTTCTTGACCTCATCCAGTGGCCTTGACTGAAAATTTTCAGCCAAGCCAAGGAATTTTTCTGACCACACTTCTTTGAGGGAAGCATTCAGCCACTGCTTTTCATATTCGGTGCGGCCCCTGGTGTATTTTTTATAGCGGAAATATGAGTACAGGACTTTTTTTGGGTCCATCTCCTGCCCTGTTCCTTCTATTCTTGCTATAAGGAACCTGGTCTCGCCATTGGCTTTCATCATGTTCTGCCTGAGCAGTTCAGCGCGGGTTTCCGGGTTGAGCATGAATTTAATTGCAATGAAAGAGATTTAATCATGGAAACCCACACAGTCACCTCAGGTTTGCTGGTCTTCAAGGGAAAAATTCTGATGCTTAAAAGGCCGCCAACAAAGCAAATCGGGCCAAACAAATGGGATGTTCCTGGCGGACATATTGAAGAGTTTGAGAGTCCGGAAGACTGCATAATAAGGGAAGCAAAAGAAGAGACAAGGCTTGACGTTAAAATCATCAAATCAGGAAAGCCATATGAGATTAATGACAAGCATGGAAAATGGATTGTCTTCCCTTTCCTGCTGGAAAGCAAAAGCAACAAGG
>CAZBKL010000048.1:0-5645 GCA_964492465.1 uncultured archaeon | reverse complement strand
AGCGGTGTCGGCATTTGGGCAACGACATCATATGACAGCGAAATTTCATTCAACAAAATAGCTGCATCAGGACAGGATGGTGATGGAATAGTGCTATTTGGCTCAACATCCCGCGTCAATGTTTCAAACAACAATATAACCACGAACAACTCGGGCAGTGATGGTATATGGATATCTGCCAGCTCCAATAATACGATGATTCTTAACAAAATAAGCGCTGCAGGCAGTTTGTCATATGGTATTTACCTGTACAATGAGTCATGCAACAACACTATTTCAAATTCAAGCATAACAAGCTTACAGAGCCATGGAATATACATTCACAATTCGACGACAACGATCCCAGAAAACAACACAATATACAACTGCCTCTTGAATGGCTCTATTTTGTCTGTTAATTTCTCAGAAGGATTTCCTGCAAACGCTACAAACTACTGGAATATATCAAACCGGTCTGGAGCTAGGACCTATTCAAACGGAAGTGGAATAGGGGGCAACTATTACACAAACTCGACTGGAAACGGCTTCTCTGATAACTGCACAGATTCGGATGCTGATGGTTTTTGCGACCAGCCTTACAATGTCACAAATAACATAAACTGCTCAGGCTCAAGCTGCGGCAACAACACAGACTACCTGGCATTGAGCAACAAGTACAATTATCCGCCTGTTTTGCAGAATTTAAGCATAAGCTGCTCTGACATCTTAAACAGGACCAATGGAACTCTGACAGGAAATTTCAACTTCTATGATGTCGATAATATGACAACATACATGAGCAACACAACGTGGTTCAGGTGGAACGGAACAAACTGGAGCTCAATTTTTAACAACAGCTTAACCATACTTGCAGCCAACACCACAAAAAACGAGACATGGGTATTCTCCATGAATGTTTCTGACGGCTATGCATGGCATGGCGCGGAATGGGTAAACTCAACTAACATAACAATAATAAACACGCCGCCAAGCCTGGCTCTGCTCACGCCATCTGCTTCCCAAACAGTCCTGAACAGGTCTGTCAACTTCACATGGAATGCTTCTGACATTGATAATGATAGCATAAACTTCACAGTTTGGGTAAATGGAACTGGATTTTCAAATGAAACAAACACTTCAATAAACAGCACTCAGCTGAACCTTTCAGGCGGTTCTTACAACTGGACTGTTTTCGCAAACGACAGCCAGAATATCACCCAGGCCTCTGGAAACTTCACTGTCGTCAATGTTGCTCCTGCCATAAGCTACTCAATATCTTCGCCAATAGTCATAAACAGCTCAAATGTGACTATGAGCGTGAATGTGACTAATACGTATGTCACTGGCATATGGGCGAATGTTACATGGCCAAACGGGACAAACGAGACCCTTAGCATGGCAAACAACACTCCAGTGAATTTCACAAACACGTCTGTAAACGGAACATACTCTATAACATTCTTCGCCAACAGCACATTCGGAAAGCTTTCAAATGCCACAGGTTCCTTTGTTTCCCAGCCTCCTGTGAGCCCAAGCGTTAATGTCACAGCATATAATGGCGCCAACCTGAGCGTGAATGTCACCATACGCTATGGCGGAAGCATCATCGTGAATGTTTCAACATCTTCTACAAACGGCACAATAAACCAGCAAATTCCGAATTCGATATATAACATAACATTTGAGACATATAGCAGGGCATTTAATGTGACTATTAATAGCATAAACGCCTCCCAGCTCAACAGGAGCATAGGCTTTGACAATCCCACAGTCAGCGGATATGCGAGGGCTTACGCAGTTAACAACTCATTCAACATAAGCACAGCAACAGTTGTCCTGAGCTATGTAGGAGCTTCTGGCATAACAAACGAGAATTATCTCGGCTTGTACAAGTGCGACACCTGGAATTTCAGCTCCAGAACGTGCACTGGAACGTGGAGCAACCAAACAGGGAGCGCTTCTACTGACCAAGCAAGCGACACATTCACCCTGAGCGTAACCAATTTCAGCGGCTTTGCCATAAAGCAGGACCCATATTGCGGCAACGCAGTTTGCGACAGCACCAACAGCGAAACTTGTTCAAACTGCGCAATAGACTGCGGCTCATGCTCTTCCCCAGGCTCGGGTGACTCAGGCATGGTTGGCACAACTACCACAAGAACCACAACAACTGCTGTCGCTACAACTACCACAATTGTCCGTAACGCGACCACCACCACTGCTCCAATGTACACAATTATAAACACCAGCGGAAACCAGACCTCGCAGGGAGGCGGGAACATTGAAATAGATTTCTTCCCGCTTTTCGTGCTGATAGCAATAGGGGCTCTTATTGGAATAGCATATTTGATGAGGAGCAGGATTGTTATTGGCAGGTCTGCGGAAAAAATCCTGGTTAACAAGTCGAAATTCTACCGCGAATTGATGCCCATAGAAAAAGAAGCAGCTCTGCTTAAAAGGGGTGGCCATGACATATCAAGAGCGGAAAGCGAAATAATTCTCGCGAAGCGCGCAATAAGCTCAGAAGCTTTCAGCTCTGCCAAAAAGCATATAGAAAATGCCAAAAGCATTATCAATGCTTATAAGAGAAGAATTTGGTAAATTTTAGAGTGTTCTGGGGAAAAAATAGGGCTTCGCAAGCAGATATGCCCCTGAGCAAAGCGAGGCTTCAAAGCGAAACGCTCGTTTGGGAAAGCCCTGCTGTTTGGCTCGATCCTTTCATCAACAGGAAATTTATAAATATCAATCTCGATATTAGATTATGATATACCAGGATTTTTTTGAGGTTGAAACAAAAGGGGGTATTTCCCTTAGGGACATAACGCGCGGGATAACAGACTCTGTGAAAGAATCAGGCATAAGAAATGGAATTTGCAATGTCTTTCTCACAGCAACCACAGCAGGGCTTTTAATAAACGAGAATGAAATCATGCTCCTAGAGGATATAAAAAAATTCTTCAGGCCTTTTGCAGATGACAACCGCGTATACCAGCATCCGTCCAATGCTGCATCGCACCTTAGAGCCAATCTCCTGGCGAAAGATATCAGCATTCCTGTAAAGGACGGCAGCCCCATTTTTGGGGAGTGGCAAAACATTCTGCTTGCAGAATTTGACAAGGTTGCGAGGAAAAGGAAGATTTTCATAACAGTTATCGGGGAATAAATTCTTGGCTTTATTGCATCCAATCATTAGCTAAAACGGGGTCAGTGGAATGGCAGGGCTGCGCAAAGTGCTTTCTTGTAAGCCCCTCTGTTTGGCTTGGTCCTGATAATCAAATTTTAAACAGAACTTGGTTTTTAAGCCTGAACTCTGAAGTTAATCTTTATGCTCGAAAAACTATCCCAGGGATTGCGGGGAGCAATAGAAAAGCTCACGCGCTCCTCGCTTGTGGACAAGGAAGTTGTTGAAGAAACGCTGCGCGAGCTGCAGCGCGCTTTGCTTGGCAGCGATGTTGACGTAAAGCTCGTTTTTGACATGTCAGACAGGCTGAGAAAGCGGGCAAACGAAGAACTGCCGAAAGGGCTTTCCAGAAAAGAGCATATGATAAAATCTGTCTATGAAGAACTGACAGCTGTAATGGGAATAGAGCCAAAAGTGAACATGGGAAAGCAGAAAATCCTGCTTCTCGGACTATTTGGCTCTGGAAAAACTTCAACAGCTGCAAAGCTGGCGAGATTTTACCAGAAGCGAGGCCTTAAGCCAGCGCTGATATGCTGCGACACTTTCCGTCCAGCTGCCTACGAGCAGCTTGAACAATTGTCAAGGCAGATCAACGCTTCGTTCTATGGCGAGAAAGGCGAGAAAAATCCTGCCAAGATTGTGAAGAACGGCTTGGAAAAATTCCCAGCTTTTGATATCATAATAGCAGATTCCTCTGGCAGGGATGCTTTGGATGAGGAGATGATAAAGGAAATAAAAAGCATCTCAGATGCCCTTAATCCAGATGAGAAGTTTCTGGTACTGCCTGCTGACATAGGCCAGGCAGCAAAGCAGCAGGCCCAGGCATTTGCAGATGCCCTAAAAATAACAGGCGTCATTGTTACAAAGATGGACGCAACTGCCAAGGGCGGCGGGGCTCTTACAGCATGCTCCGAGAGCAGAGCTCAGGTAAAATTCATAGCTGTTGGTGAAAAGCCCGAAGACCTGGAAATATATGACCCAAAGAAATTTGTGAGCAGGCTGATAGGTTTTGGCGACATTGAAGGCTTGCTTGAAAAAGTAAAGGAAGTTTCTGAGCCAGAAATAGCTGAAAGGCTCCTGAGCAACGAGTTCAGCATAGGCGATTTCATAAGCCAGATAGAATCAATGGGAAAGGTGGGCACAATGGACAAAATACTTGACATGATGGGCATGTCAGGAATGGCTTCAAAGCTGCCCAAGGACATGCTGAATGTCCAGGAAGCTAAGATGAAAAAGTGGAAGCACATGGCAAGCTCAATGACAAAGGAAGAGAAAGAAAATCCAGAAATCATAAATACTTCGCGAATAACGCGGATTGCCAAAGGAAGCGGCTCGACTGAGAATGACGTCAGGGAGCTGCTTGCAAGCTTCAAGAAAGTCAAGAAGATGACAAGAATGCTCAGCCCAGGCAAGCTGAAAGGCATGAAGAACGCAAAAGACATGGCAAAGCTTTTCAAGGGAATGAAGTTCTGATTCTTGAGGTATGGAACACGGCAGGGCTTCGTAAAGAGTATGCCGCCGCATGAAGTGCGGATGTCCAAGCAGCAAGTTCAACTGGTGTTTGTCCTGCTCCTAAATTTCCTGGAAATACCTCTCTGCCATGAAGCCTGAGAAATTCCTGTCATTCACAACCATCTTCCAGAAATCTTCGTGCTCAAGAATCCACGGCCTTGAAATCTTCTTTGCTATATGCTCCGGGATTCCGTTAAGCATCAGTGCTTCAGGCTTCTGCCCAAGAAACTTTTTTACTGCCTCGTTTGCTGACCTGAAAAGCCTTTGCTTCTCTATTACCCAGTTCTGCCCGTCTATGAAAGGGCCGAAAAGCGGTTTTTCATATTTTTTCAAAAAGTCTTTGCTGTTCTTGTGGGAGAAAATCGGCGGGCCAATCATGTTGTTTATGAAAGGAAGCTCCCAGCATTCCATCTCAAAAATCAGGAAAACCCTGCTGAGCTTCTCGTCAACAAAAACATGGCTCCTTATTGTGCGGAACTCATTGTGATTCAGCAAAGTCAGCAGCCTGGCAGAAGCCTTTCTGAGCTGAGGATAGAGAATGTCGTCAATAATCTCCGGCTTCGTGAAAGAAACTGCGAAAAACTTGGTTTTCCTGTCATGAAGCTTCTTTATCTGGCTTGGGTTTAGCTGCTTTGCAGAGTGGAAAAAGAAATTCTCCGAAGGGCTTTTGAGCATGCGCAATGCCATCGCAGACAGCCTGGCAAAATTCTCGCACGAAAGCGAGGCAGCAACGTTGCGCTCCTTGTCAACAGGGTCAATTAATATAAGAGGATTGGCTTTGAACATCTCCCTGAGGCGCTTTTCATCTGCTAGCTTCCAGTGATACTCAATGTCTATTATTGAGCCAGCCTTCATGTTTGTAAGAGCTTTCAGTGCTGAGTCAAAGTTTCCGTAATTTATCACAAGCAATTCGCAGATGTAGCCAGATATGCCCTGGTTCTTCGCGTCGCTTCCATAAACGCCAATTCCCTTG
>CAZBKL010000047.1:0-5718 GCA_964492465.1 uncultured archaeon | reverse complement strand
CCAAGCACGCATGAGGATTATGCAGAATTCCTGGTGAAGCTTGGAATTGACTCAATCTCGGTCACGCCAGATGTGGCTGTGAAAACTAAGATGAAAGTTGCTGAACTGGAAAAGAAATTATAAATGACTGCGGAGCAGATTTTTCTTTTTTCACTCATTTAAATACTTACTTTTTAATAGTAACATTTAGTGATAATTATGGCTAGAAAAGATTTCAGCAAGTTGCCAATACGCCAAATACCGATGATGCAAAATCCACAAAAACCTACACCTGCATATGAGTCTCACTACAACCCTAGTTTGAAAGGATGCACCCCTGTTCTGAAAAGACATCATATTTCTGCTACTGATGAGATACTTCATCGTTTTGGTCTGGTGGACGATTCTGGCAAGATTTCTGCTCTCGAGGCAACAGCTCTTTTAATCGGCATTATTTCTGGAGTTACTGCTGGAGGATTAGCAGCGCATTATCTACAAAAACAGCCACAAACAAGCGACAGTTCTGATACAGCTAAAATATGCAAAGGAAACATCACCAGCGGTGGAATTGGCATGAGTAGCCTGGGCGGAATGACTGACCAAACATTTATCGGATGCGTTAACATGCCAGAAAATCTTGCTGTGTTTTCTTATAAAATGAACAAAAATTCGGTTGTAGAATGCACAAGAAATAAAGACATTGTCAATGGATTCTGTGGAAAAACTTCTGGTGTAACGATGGGGCCGAAAGCTTACGATGAAAAAATACTTGAAATAAAATTCCCGGATGTCAGTGAATTGTATGCTTTTCCTACAATGTTGTGCGATGTCAGCCCAGGCACTTGCAAAGATTTCGGGGAAAAGAAAGTGCGCTTAATAGGAGTCGGCGACAAGGTGAGGCTTCTCATCGGCGATAAATACAGCACTGTGCTGGAATTAAAGGGATATTCTAAGAAAAAAGATCCAAGAACTCCTATAGGAATTTCTGATACGGCATATTTTTTCAAGGACGGAAAACCGACTTTGGAATACGGCTGGGATATTGGAAGAGAGTATAAAATGGGTGACTTTGATATTCATGTAGAAGATATTATTATTGATTATACAGACAGAGCAGGCAATCGTTCAGAGAAGCCGCTTGTCAAGCTTGCCATAAGGAGGCATATTGAAAAAGCCCTGGATATCCCTAGAATATAAAACAACAAAATAAATTTTTCTACTATTAAATTTCTTCAAGCAGCTTTCTTACTCTATCTTTTCCTATGGCTATCATGAACGGGCCCAGCCTTGGCCCGCTGTCCCTGCTCAGAAGAATCTGGTACATTAATCTGAAGAAGTCCTTCGGCTCCATGCTGTTTCTTCGTGCTATTTCGTATATTTCTGACTGGAGTTCCTGCTCTCGCCTGTTTTTTTCAAACTCTTTCAAGAGCTCGAGAACAGCAGACTTCTCTTTTTCTGAGAAATGCTCTCTCGGCAGCTTCTCATTTAAAATGAGCCTATTTTCAGGAGCAGCATAGTTAAGAGCCCAGTAAGAGGCAAGCTCAAGGCGCCTGGCTATTGATTTCTTATCTTCTTCTGTTATTTTGGAAACATGCCCTGTGAATTTCAGCAGCTCTATTGCCCGCTCTATTCCAGACTCGCCCTTGGCAAGCTGCCCTATTATGGCTGCGAATGTGTAAGGCACGCGAAGAGGCATTTCCCGAATGCTGGAAGAGCACTCATACATCCTTTTCATGTTGTCCCTCTCCCGCTCATTGGCTTCCTTTTCAATGCCGAAATAAATCCTCTCGTTTTTTTCAAAATCATCAACCAGGTGATATATGTGAGCCAACTCTAAATCACGCTGCCTTCCCGGGCGCTTGGTGTAGAAGTACATGAATATTTCAGGCTCAATTATTTTCAGCATGTCCTGCACAATATAGACATTGCCGACAGACGCTGACATTTTTTCCCCGTTTACGAGGAAGAACTCATAAACAAAAGGTATGGGCGGCTCTATGCCATATATTTTCCTTGCTATCTCCTGTCCCGAAGGCCAGGAGCCTTCTGCGTGGTCCTTTCCAAATGGCTCAAATGTGGTATTGAATATTCCCCATAGCGCAGGCCACTCAAACCTCCACTGGAGCTTGCCCTCTGACCAGGAAACCCAGCCTTCATATCCGCAGCCTTCGCTCTTTTTTTTCTTTATAGACTTGCCGCCGCAAACAAAATGAACTTTCTTTTCATCCAGATTGAAATCATCTATGTTCGCCAGCTGCCCGCATTTGGGGCATATAGCATCAAATGGTATGTAATTTTCGCTTTTTGTCTGCTGAAACTTTGCAACAAGCTTGCCAGCTTCCTCTCTTTTTTCAAATGCCATTCTTATGTAAGGCTCAAATTTTCACTGCTCGTAAAGCTCGTCAACAGAGTAGAGCTTTGGGTCCATGCCCGAAGCATAAACACCATCCATCCAGACTTTGGTAAAATGCTCTGACCATGATTTGCAGCAACCGAAAGGATCTGGCACCCGGCAGAGCGGCATGCCCAAAAACGGCTTCATGTCCATTAATTTTTCAGAAAGATGCCAATTTGCCTCAAGGTCAGGAAGCTTTTTAGGAACGTCTTTCAAAGGGTCCCTGTCATCTGTGGTGTGCACGAATGTGGCTTTGTGCCCTCTCTCAAGCATTATCTTGTAAGGAAAATAGCATCTTGCGACATCATTCAGGTTTCCTATATGCTTTCCTCCTGACGGCGTCTGCTGGCATTTGAAATTAGCCACAACCTTTTCTTTTTGCGCCCTTTCAATTATCTGGTCTGCCAGCTGGTCTGCCCAGAAAAGCTCTTTTTTCTCCATGATTATCAACAATAGTTGCTTCTTATTTTGTATTTCTGAATTATTCTCCTGCCGTCTGTCACCAGCAAATCATTTCCATGCATGTAAGCAGATAAGTCTGAAGTTGTCATGACAGGCAACATGTCATTTATTTTATGCCCCTTCATCTTATCACTTAATTTATTAATCGGAGCAATTAATAAAAGAGTATGAAATCACCAATGAAGCTGGCGAAGAAATTTGAAGCCCTGGACATAACCTCAGCTGACGTGGCTTTTGTGGCTTATGGAAAGAGCCTTAATGAGCTTTTTGCCAATGCTGCCTTGGCCATGTTTGACGTCATGATAAACACCAGCCAGGTGAGGGAAAAGAGGGAAATTTCTGTTTCTCTGAGTGGAATTGACCTAAATTCCATGATGTTCAACTGGCTGAACAAGCTGCTGCTTTTTGTTGACTCTGAATCACTGGCATTTTCCAGGTTTGAAGTAAGCATTGACCAAAAAAAAATGAATCTTACAGCAACCTGCTTTGGCGAGAAGATTTCTGAGAAGCATGAAACCAGAACCGAAGTGAAAGCTGCCACATACCACAAGATGAGCATAAAAAAAAGCAGCAACGGAATCTGGAAAGCGAGAGTCATTCTGGATATATAGCGATTGCCATGAAAAACATAATCTGCCCCAACTGTAATAAGGGAAAATTGAAGAAAATTCTTAATGAATGGGTCTGCCATGAGTGTGAGTATCACTCAAAGACTTTGAAGAAGGCGAAAGGGAGCTTTAGATGATCGAGAAAAAACTCTGAATTATAGAAAGGGTTTGGGGCTTATAGAAATCTGTATGGCTTAATCATTTCGAAAGAATTTATATCACTAAACAATTCAGGTCGGTAAAATTCTAAATGAGCACCCCATGATTGCATTCTCTGTTCTTAAATAATCTAAACTCCTCATCACATCCCTCTCCTTTTGGTCTTCAATATCATCATAATTTTTTATTATTGGAGCAGGTAATTCAATAACAGGAACTTCAGTTTGCATAAGATCACTAACTATTTCTCCTAATTGTCTTCCTTTATGTTCTGTTTTAGAATCTTGTGATCTGAAAAAAACGCCTTTAACAACCGTTTCTTTATCTCCTCTTAAAATAAGTTCATTATATTTTATAGAATCTTCTCCCTTTGTCTCTGTAAGAAGTGGGAGTAAATATCTAATTTTTCCTTTATGTTCTTGAACATATTTTTCTAATTTTTTTGGATCCCATGGACTTCCTATATCACAGTTCCATGCAATCTGAACTAAACCATCATAAGCAGGATCAACTATTATACCAATATTCCCAAATGTTCCCATTTGATAGACTTCTCCACCATACCAACCAATTTTTTGTTTTGCAGATTCTCCATCCAAATGTGCTATTATAGATGCTCTGTAGAATTGATTTGGATCTCTTACCCTATTTACTTTATCCTCCATTTCTTGATGAGAAATACCATTACCATTCCAATCTAAGAAACTATGAACTAAATAGATGAAATCATTTGGATTATGTTTTTTTGGATTTGTAAGTACTTCCTTGAACATTTTACCGACCTATTAAATATTAAGTAAGAGGGGTATTTAAATCTTTAGGTTATTCACTACTTTTAAGATACTACAACATAGATGTCCGCTTAAAAATCGCCCACCACCAAATCATGTGTTTCTATTCCAGAAGAAGTTTCTTTTCTTCAAGGATTTTCCTGACAATTTGGATGTCAGTGTACGGCGGTGAGAGCAGAATGATGAATTCATCAGGCAGTTTGCTCAATTCATCTGCATAGTCTTCATAGGAGTCAGGCAAGTCATAAGCCTTGAAATTGCAAACCAGGACTTTGCTCCTGGCGCCGCAGACATCAATCATTGTATGCGCAATGTCCAATGTTTTTTTAACGCTGTTGCACGCAGAACCCAATAACAAGCCGTCAATATTCTTATCAGCCAGGATTTGCCTGGTTCTTTCAGGAGTTGACCTTCCGCCATATATGAAACATGGCTTAGCCTTGGCTCCATAATGCGAAACAAAGAATTTTCTCATTTCAGAAATGCACGCAGATATAAATTACGGCTGGGGCGGGGGCATTTCATCTCTCCCGCTTCCTCTTGAGCCCCACTTTGGCTCATATCCGACTATGACTTCCTTGACAAAATCTGCAGGAATGCTGTTAAAAATTATTTCACATTTCTGTTTAATCAATAAAGCCACCTCAGAAGGCTTATTGTCCTCAAATTCATCCCAGCTTTCGCCAACTGAAACCACTAATTTTGCAAGGCGAATATTGCCTTCCATGATTGACTTGAGCTTTTTATTTATTGTTTCCGGGCTGTCCCCGACTTCAGAATGGCCCAATATGACTCCCTGGGCTCCTGCTTTCAGGATTTGGCTTGCACTTATTTCCCCTGTCCTCGCAAACTTGTCCAGCCCGTCCCCGTCAAAAATTTCAAAATTCTGGGCTATCAACCCAATCTTTACCATTATAGAACATTATGTTCACAAGAATTAATTAATATATTCCCAATTTTTATTTTCTTAAACAGCCTCGCTCTTCTCAAAGAGAAATGCGCCGACTGATATCAGTAAAATTGAAAATCCTGTGAGCACTGCCAAGTCCAGCCAGACAGGAAACATTGAGTATCCTGTGAGCAGGCTTCTCATGCCGTCAATGCCATAGGTCAGGGGGTCTGCGTACGAAATGTATTTTATTGCATCAGGAAGCCCGGTTATCGGAAACAGCGAGCCTGAAAGGAAGAATAGCGGAAATGTCACGAAATTCATTATCAGGCCGAAGCCCTCCATGTCCTTCAGCCTGGTTCCAAATATCAGGCCCAGGCTTATGAATGTGGTTGCTATGAGAATCATGAATATTGAAGACAGGGCAAGCCCGAT
>CAZBKL010000046.1:0-5785 GCA_964492465.1 uncultured archaeon | reverse complement strand
AACAGCAGGGCTTCGGCGCAGAAATACAGAATGTCCAGAAAGCCCTGGTGTTTGGCTTGGCTCAGAATTCATGCATCAAAAGTTCGGATGCTCCCAGGTGTCCCATTTCTTGAAGCTTTTTCTCAGAAGAAAAACTACGGCAAGCAGAAGCAGCGGCGAGGCAAATAGAAGCTCTGGCAAAAAAATAGATGAAAATATCAGGAGCAGCAACACTGGCGTGTTCATCAAAAGATACTGGGTAAAAGTTTTTGCGCTGTACAGCATTATGTTTGGGTAAAGCCCGGAGAGGAAAATCAGCACA
Source organism: uncultured archaeon (assembly GCA_964492465.1). Classification (GTDB taxonomy): domain Archaea; phylum Aenigmatarchaeota; class Aenigmatarchaeia; order GW2011-AR5; family JAHLMP01; genus CAZBKL01. The sequence goes on along the minus strand of CAZBKL010000046.1, from coordinate 5,484 downwards.
GCCAGCGAGTAAGCAGAAACTGATATCATGCAAAGCAGGCTCTGCGGAAGAGCATAAGCTTGGTCGAAAAATAAAGCAGATGCTATGAGAATTATAACTGGAATCAAATTAAGAAGCGCATAGCTCTTTATCTTGCTGGCTATAATATCAGAAACCTTAACAGGCAAAAAGCTGTAGCTTGTGAAAAGGTCAAATTCTGTAAGCCAGTTGTATATTGTTGATGATATGGTACCTATGAACACCGCAAAAACCGGAAGCGTGTTTGCCTGAGGCATCATTTTTGTTAGCACAGCCATTGCCACCCATATCATTGCCAGCGGCGCCAGGAAGGAGAATATTATCTTTCCCGCCCCTCCCTCGCTCCTGTTCAGGTCAAGAAGGTCCTTTGCCACCAGGTCAGAATTGCTGCCTGGAATAATTCTGGAAATCTTTCCAAGCGAGTCGCTGAAATGCTTTTTCACCTCAGGATAATCTATTCTCATGAACAGCAGCGAAACTGCGCTCATAGCCAATGATGAAAATAAAATTATCCCAGCTTCTGCCAGGCTGAAAGAAGGAAAGAGCGACAGCTCACCGAGTGTCGCTGTGCCGATGTTCATGTAAACAGCGGAAGCAGCAGCTGCCAAAACCAGAATTATGAAAAGCTTCCTGGAATTTGCATATGCCGTTGACAGCAGGAAGGAAATTGACATGCCGAATATGAACCATACAGACGAGGCAGCGAAAAGAAGCAAAGCCAGCATTGGATCTGCGCCAAGTAGCGGCAGTGAAAACAAGTAGCCGGCAGCAAAAGGCAGGGTCCATAGCGCCATGTAGTATATGACATCTTTTACAAGGAAATTCGCGAATATCTGCTTTTCCGAAACCGGCAGAGTTCTTGATGAGAATGCTATAAGGCTCGCGTGCCCAAACCTGCGATTCATGAACTCCCTTCCCATCAAGCCGAAAGAGCCGATGCTGAGCCCGAACAGGAAAAATCCAGCCTGGGCAAGAGAGGAAGCATTCAAATCTGGGAATGCCTCCCTTAACATGGGCAGCATTATTGAGCCTGCAAATGAAAAAAGAACAATCAAAACCGGAAACAGCGCAAACATGAAGCTGCCGAACATCTTTGAATGCATGCGCCATTCTTCCTTTATCATTTCCCTGAGCATCACTCAGCCACCAGCTTCAGAAAGAAGTCGCTCAAATGCTGTCTTTTCTTTTTCAGGTCCTTCATGCTGCCTTGGTATATGAGGCGTCCCTTGTCTATTATGCCTATGCTCGTGCAAAGCTCCTCTGCTATTTCAAGAACGTGCGTTGAGAAGAATATCGTGTTTCCTTTTTTCACATAATCAATCAGGTAATCCTTTATCTTCTTCTGTATTATCGGGTCCAGATTTATCAGGGGCTCGTCTATGAAAGCCATCTCAGGCTCGTGGATAAATGCCTGGGCAAACATAAGCTTCTGCCGCGTCCCCCTTGACAGGTCTTTGCAAAGGGCAGACCTCTGGTCTTCGAATTCCAGGAAGTCAAACCATTTCTGGCAGCGCTCACCCACATTGTCAAGCTTTCTTATCCTGGAGACAAATTCCAGGTATTCTTCAGCTGTCAGGAAGCTCGCCGGGTTCTCCTGCTCTGGTATTATTCCCACAGCTTTTCTGACTTCAACTGGCTCCCTGGCAGAATCTATTCCAAGCACTTTTGCCCTGCCCTTATCAGGCTTTATCTGGCCTGTGAAAATTTTAATCAGCGTGGTTTTGCCAGCCCCGTTCGGCCCAAGGATGCCGAAAAGCTCGCCTTTCTCAACTGACAAAGAAACATTGTTCAGGGCTTTTAATTTTCCGAAAGATTTTGCCAGACCCCTGGCTTCAACTGCCCTAATTGCCATGATAAATCATTATCTCTTCTGTTTTTTAACTTTTTAATCAAGCGAAGCAATAATTATCATAAGGTGAGCATGTGAAAAAAACAATAATAGCTTTTGTTGCGATAGCACTTTTTTTCTCAGGATTTGCCCTGGCAAACAATATGACAGACTCTTCATCAGGAGGCTCTGTAGCTGATTCTTCAGCCATGCAGATGGTTGGCAACGATTCTGATGCCCATGGATGCATAGGCTCTGCTGGCTACAGCTGGTGCGAGTCTTTGCAAAAATGCCTAAGGACATGGGAAGAGCCATGCCCAGCTCTCTATGCAGATTCAGCTGTGACTTCAACTTCTGGAGCAAACGCAGCTGTTGCTTGCGTTAATGCCCCGATGACAAGCGACAACTTAGAAAAATGCAAGTCAGAGGGAATGCTGGTAAGAAAGAAGATGGAAAACGGATGCGTGGTTGGATTTGAGTGCGTAAAACCGTCTGTTATAGCCTCTTCTGTTTCAGTTGCCACATCAGAGCAGGTAAGGAGCGCGATTTGCCAGAACCAGAACTATGATGCGATTAAGAAAAAGTGCAGCGATAATAACATGCAGCTTGTCAAGAAAGTCAGCGAAAGCGGATGCATCGAGCTTGCTTGTGCCGAGACTGCTACGAAAGCAGTTGCTGCAGAATCCTGCGTCGATGAAAACCTGAACAGCGAGCTCAATTCCCTTTTTATGAAGCTGAATGACGCTGAGCAAAATGGCGACAATGTTTCGATTCCTCGTATAAAGGAAAGGATAGAAAATGTCAGCAGAAAAATGAACGCGATCAATGAGCGGTGCCAGGTTCTGAAGCCTGTTGAAGCAGCTGCAACTTCATCTTCAGGAGGAGCGGGAGTTTCAGCAGCAGTGAAAAAAATAGAAGCCTGCAATGACATAGAGGCATTCAAGAAAAAAATAAGCTATCTTGAAGATCTGCTGAAAAGCACAGACATCCTTAGCCAGAGCGGAATAACAGCAGAGGACGCAACGGCAAAATTATCTGAGCTTCGCACGATGCTGGAAGAAAGGATGAGGAACTGCAATAACCTGACAAAGACAAATCTCGGCGTCCTTGTGTCTCAGGCAGTGAAGAACAAGGAAGGCGGTGCCAGCGATATTGTTGCCTACTACAAGATGAGATTGTCTGATGCGATATCCAACAGCAGCGACCCTGCTGCGCAGATCAGCGGGCTGAAACAGCTAAGGAATGAAATAGACAGGATGATATCAGAGCTTATAAATAAAAACCAGAGAATAAGCTCAGAAGACATGAGCCCGATAGTAAGCGAAATGACTGTAAGGCCAAATGAAATTGTGGCAGACAGCGTCAGCGTTGAAGGAACCAACAAGACAATCGACGTGAATGTAAACGGCTCTGACGCAGAGGTTCAAACAACAACAGCAGGCGTATCGCTGAATTCAGGAAATGACACAGCAACTGCAAGAGAGTTGAAGCTTGAGAACAACACAGTCAGGGTCGGAAACAGCACAATAAGGATTCTACCTTCCCGCGTGGTTGAGATCATTAAAATCAGCCCAAAGGCCATGGAAATAGTTGAGGAAAATAACATGGTCATCTACAAAGTCAAGGCTGACGAGGACAGGAAGCTTCTCGGCATATTTGCAGTGAAAATGGAGAAGCAGATAGATGTCGACGGTTCTCAGGGAAACATTGTCTCAGAAACGCTTCCTTGGTGGGTATTCCTGACAACAGCTGCAAAGTGATTTCTTTTTCTTTTTTATTTTTCTATTATAATTATAATCATGGCAAGACTCTTGATTCTGCTGTCAATCCTTTTGGCGCTCATCACAACAGGATGTGTTTCACAGGAGCTCAGCCTGGAAAGTTCAGCTTCAGAAACAACAACCCTTGCAACTGCAACAACTTCATCAACAACCCCTATAATCACCACAACCACAGAGCCTTACTTTACCATGAGATTTCTGGAATCTGGCAGCAGCTGCCCCATGGACGGGAATGTGACAATGAACGGCGTTGCCATTGGCAGCTCTGCTTCCGGGATTCTTAGGATGCAGCTCTCGAAATTGCCTGCTTATGACAATGAGCAGAATGAAATATGCATAAATGCTATTCTTAGCTGTGCTGAATGGAACGGCTGGAAGACTGTGCGCTGCTGGACATTCTCGCTGTCAAAGCAGAATATAAACCAGGAGTCTGATTTCAAGGCAACTGTGAAAATTCATGAGCCTGCAAATGGCAAGGAAATGACAAATTTTGTGTCCCCGTCTGCTGTGTCATCTTTCATAAGCCACCAGCGCGAAATAGGAGGCTTTTTTTCTAATGACACATACGGCGATGTGGAGAAGCTCTGGCAATACGCAAAAAATCATTTTTCTTACCGCTACGATTCTGACACCGCAGGCATGGATTACTGGAAGCTGCCCAATGAAACCCTTATACAGGAATGGGGGGACTGCGAGGATTTCTCAAACCTTTTCGTTTCGCTTGCCAGAGCATACAACAGCTCTTTGAAATGCTATTCTGTTCTGCTTCCAGACCATCTGGGAACTTTCTGCAAAATTCCGATGTGGAATTCTGATTCATATGGCTTTTATGACAACCTGGTTGTACCCGCAAGGACATTTGTATCTGCAAACGACAACGCAGAAGCCAGGCTTAACCAGGCACTCACAAGCTATTTCTATGAATATGGACTGGATGAAAACAACCGCAGGATTCTCACAGCTTTCAATGACAAAGGGTATTTTAATTTTAAAAGCAACGATGAATTTGTTGAATGGGCGAGTGGGCTCTGAAAAGTGATCAATGATGATTGTCGGGCTAAGTACAGGATGCTTGCATACATGGGACATGGACATTTACGAGAAGATAAACAGGATACTGGCGAGCAGCGCAGAAGCAATTGAAATAAACATCTGCGATTTCAATGACTTCATGGTTTTTGACCCCCTGAAAGTCAACAGTGGAATCAACAGGATGAAAATAATTTCCTTCCACCTGCCCTGGTCTGGAATAATCTACGGCTGCAACAACGAGACTGATATGATAATGCGAAAGATGGCTGAGCTCAAGAGGCATTTTCCGATAAAAACATTCACCGTGCATTCCAACCTCATAGAGAGCTTTGACATATTTGAGAATTTTGAGCTTCTGGTTGAGAACCTGGAATCCCCGTTCATTTTCGGCTCAACTGCAGCAGAAATAAGGCAGATAAAGAGCATATACAACCCTAATTTTCTCTTTGACATAACTCATTCTTTTCTCGTAGACAGTTCCATGAGGGACGCTGAAAAAATAGTTGAGGTAATGGGCGACAGCCTGAAAATGGTGCACGCAAGCGGATTCAAATCTGGAAACTCCCATTCAATGATATGCGGAGCTGATAACCAGGCTCTGATACTGGAATGGATTAAAAAGCTTAAGCACCTGCCAATTATTCTTGAAGGGCAGGTTCACAAGCCAGAGCTCATCAACAAGGATATTGAGCTTCTCAAAGACCTGGAATGATTTTTCAAAAGGTATGAGTCAGGGCACGTATCAGGCCTTTCTAGATATCGTGTATTTTTGTGCCGAAGCCCTTCCGCTTTCCCTGCACCCCAAGCATAAAAAATATCAAGACA
>CAZBKL010000045.1:0-5806 GCA_964492465.1 uncultured archaeon | reverse complement strand
ATCATGAAGCAAGGCCATTTTGACAGCTTTTTCTGTATCCAATCCGAGCTCATCAGCCATCATCATTGCCAGGACTGCTGTTGAAAAAGAATGGTCAGCAACGCTTTCGCAGTCTTTTATGCCGTATCTCACCCAGCCCTCCCGCTTAAGCTCCTTGAGCCTAGCCAGGTGCTCAAACAAACCAGTTACTTCGTTTTTTGCCATGGGTCATCATATTTTTTAAAAAATTATAAAATGCGGAGGGCCGGAATTTCACTTCCCGTCGTTTTTATTTTTTCTTTTAAGGACGGCTTTTTCTTTTTACAAAAAAGAAAAAGTCGTTTCGAACCGGCGAACCCACTAAGGGAACAGGTTTCGCATTTTACTGCGACCTCCAAGGTCCAAGGAAAACTTGAGCATCGACATCACCAAGCCCATGTGAATTTGCTGCTTTTACACACTGCTTTCAGAGCTCAATGTTCTGTCGCCTTTGGCCACTTGGCTACCTCCGCGTGGGTTAAATTAATAGTTCATGATGAGTTTTTATAAATAAAAGTTGTTGATTTACCATAGCTCATGAAAGCCAAGACTGTTTCAAAGAAAGGTATAGCAATGCGATTGCCAAAAATAGAAAATATCAAGTTGGAACATGTAGGAAAGATAAGGCATGTTGTTGTCGGCGCAAACCTGTTTGAAAGAATAATAGCTGGGGAAAGAATCCCGGATATGGAAAGGCATTCTTATAACAGATTGTATGAAGAAGACGGGATTCATCTCGAGCCTCAGGAAGATGCGTTTTCTGGCAGCATGGGTTTCATTGATTTTAGGGAAATCAGATATTCCGAGTTAGAATCCATATACATGGCTTTTATGGGCGCGGAACCCCAATATAGAGGTCAGCATGTTGGAAAAGCTCTGGTAAAAGCAGTGGAAAGGATTGCAGTTGAACGGGGAGCAAAAATAACCTGGGGATATATCGAAACATGGAGGTTTAAAAAAATATTTCCCCTCCTTGAAAAAATGGGTTACCATGTAGGAAATGAAATGTCATCATCTTTTCTAATATCCAAATACCTTTGATCAAGCCAATATCTAAATTGTCTTGTTTGGCAAAGCATGTTTTTTCTGCAAATAGAAAGGCTTAAATTTGTTGCAGACTTGTAAGGTTATGAAAATTGATGATTATTTGAAACGCCTGAAGTCTTTGAGAGATGAGCATAGCGACAGCATTCCTGATGAAATGCTTATCGGCACCAAAGACCGTACCAGGTACAAAGTCAAGAAAAGCTGGTTTCAGCTAGTCATAGCAGATGCCCAGAATATAATTTTGGATGGTTATGCCAGTGAAAGAAGCGCCGGGCTTTTTTATGGCATGCTTGATTATTTTGAAGAAACTAGATTTTCAAATCGTTTTTTAACAGAAAGAGAAGATATAGTCAAGGCAAACAGCCTCCTGTCAAGCCTGATAAATGACATGAAAAATTATACTGCTTCTGCTGGTTCATCAGCCTTTTAAATCCCTAACCGCGTTCTTATAATCATGTTCAAATTCGCGCATCTTGCAGACTGCCATCTCGGAGCTTTTAGGGACCAGGTGCTTAGGGAGATGAACCTGAAAGCATTTCTCAGCGCTCTTGACATATGCATGTCTGAATCCGTGGACTTCATCCTGATTGCAGGGGACATGCTCGACAACAATCTTCCTGATTCAAGGATTCTGAACTCTGCTGTCAAAAAGCTGAAAGAGGTGCATGACCATGGTATCCATGTTTATGTGATATATGGCTCCCATGATTACAGCCCCAACAAGACCTCAATGATAGACATACTCCACAGCGCAGGCTTGTTCAGGAAAGTGGGCGGGGACGATATTGAAAATCCTGAACTTAATTTTATAGTCGAAAAAAAGACAGGCGCAAAGATTCTGGGCATGTCTGCCAAGCGCCTTGGGCTCGAAGCAAAGCAAATGAATTTGATGGATTTCTCTAAAATTGAGAGCGAGCCTGGATTCAAGATTTTCATGTTTCATTCAGCCATAGCTGAATGCAACGAGCAGTCTGCTTCAATTTCAGGGGCGCTTTCTGCTTCCAGGCTGCCAAAAGGATTTTCATACTACGCTAGCGGCCATGTTCACTCAAAATTCTTTGGCGAGAAGTGCTCGCGCCTGATAGGCTTTCCTGGACCGACTTTCGGCTCTGATTACAGGGATTTAGAGTCAGCCTCTGGTGGCAGCAGCCACGGCTTTTTCATTGTTGAATTTGACAGCAGCTCTGTGAAAAGCCACAAGTTTGTTGAAGCTGAATCGCCTGAAGTGGTTCTCAAGGAATATGACGCTTCTGGAAAGTCAGCAGCAAAAGCAGAATCTGAAATAGAAAGCTTTGCCAGCTCCATTGACGCCAAAAGCAGCATAGTGCTGCTTCGCATATTTGGCGAGCTTGCAACAGGAAAGCCCGGCGACATGAACTTCTCAAAAATAAAAGACATTATCAGCCAGAAAGGCGCTGTTTCAGTTTACATAAACAGGAACGCGCTTGAATCAAAAGAGCAGGCAGAGGTAAAGGTTTCCGGCGAATCCCGCGAGGAGATAGAAAACAATGTCTTTGGCAGCTGCCTGGAGAGCTTCAGCTCTGACAACAATGAGCTTCTGGAAAAAAGCCACCAGATGTCTCTGGAGCTGCTCAGGCTGCTGAAAGAGGATCAGAAAGGCGGTACAAAATCAGATTATGAAAAGAAAGTTGTTGAAAGCAGCATGAAGCTGCTTGGTGTTTGACATGATGCTGAAAAGATTGAAAATTGAGAATTTCCGCAGCTATGCCCATGAGGATATAGCTTTGCCGTCTGGCACAAACCTTTTTGAAGGGGATATAGGCTCTGGAAAATCCTCAATACTTTACGCCATAGAATTCGCGCTTTTCGGCATAGGCGACATGAGAGGCGAGAGCCTTCTCAAAGCTGGCAAAGAGCAGGGATTTGTGGAGCTTGTTTTTGACATAGACGGAAAGGAGTATAAAATACGCAGGTCCCTGGCAAGGAAAGGTGACAGCATAGCGCAAAGCGAGGGCTACCTGGTTGTCGGAAACCAGAAGATCGATCTTTCGCCGTCAGACCTTAGGGCCAAGGTCCTGGAGCTGCTGAATTTCAACGAGAACCTGAGAACCCGCTCAAGCTCTGTCATATTCCGCTATGCAATATTCACTCCGCAGGAAGAGATGAAAGAAATTCTCAGGCTGAAAGCTGAAGAGCGCCTCCAAACGCTTCGCAAAGCATTTGGGCTCGAGGATTACAAGACCGCGAAAGACAATTCAAAGCTTGTTTCAGATGAGCTGCGAACAAGGATAAAATTCATAGAAGGCGAGCTTTCTGACCTGGAAGAGATTGTCAATCAGAAAGACGATAACGCAAAAAGCATTGATTTGTTTGCAGCCAAGATGGAAAGCATGAACGCGAAGAAGGTGAGCATAGAAACTGAGCTTGCTTCTGCAGCAGAAGAGGTGAAGAGCCTGGAGAGCCTCAGGCTGAGCGCTGAGAAAACAGCTTCTGAAATCCCCCTGCTCGAGAGCGAGCTTGCGGGAAAGAAGAGGGATTTGGTATTCATAATTGAAGAGAACGAATCAACTGCAAAGGACATGGAATCTCTTGAGAAGCGCATTGACAGCCTGCTGAAAGCTGAAAAGCCTGTTATTTCAAAAGAAGAAATTCAGAAGCAGTCTGAGATGGCAAGGAAAGAGGTAGAAAGCCGCACAATAACAATGATAGAGATTATGACAAAAATAAAAAACCTCAGGGAGCTGATGGAGAAGAAAATCTGCCCCACATGCGAGCGGCCTTTGCAAATAACTGAATACCAGCACAGGATAAGCAGCATGGACTCCGATTACCAGAAAATCAAAGAGCATATAAAAGAGCTGAAAGAAAAATCAGAAGGCTTGCAGAACTCCATGAAGAAGCTTGAAGAGTTTGAGCGAGCCCAGGCTGACTCAAAGATGATATCAGCAGACCTGGACAAGCTGAGACTAAGGCTGGAAAAAAACAATGACAAGATGAGCAGCCTGACAGGTAGGATAATAGTGCTTGAGGAGGAAATACCGGAAAAAAAGAGCATGGCTGCAGAGAGCAAAATCGTAATTGAAAAGCTCAGCAGGCTCGAGAAGCAGAAAACAGATATAGAAGACCGGCTGAAGCAGATAATATCAGAAACCAGCCTGCTTGGCGGAAGAATCAAAGCTCTTGCAGAAGCTAACGAGCGCCTTGAGAAGCAGATCACAGAGAAGCTCGGGCAGAGAAAGAGGAAAGAGCTTCTGACTCAATATCATCTTTGGCTGAATGAATATTTTGTGCCGTGCATAGACAAGATAGAGAAGCAGGTGCTCGCGAGCATAAACTATGAATTCAATTCCCTTTTCCAGAAATGGTTCTCAATGCTGCTTGACGGCTCTGAAATTAACGTCCGAATTGATGAGAGCTTCACCCCAGTAGTTGAGCAGAACGGGTATGAAATGCTCATAGACTCGCTAAGCGGTGGTGAAAAAACCTCAATCGCCTTTTCATACCGCCTGGCATTGAACATGATGGTCAGGAAAGTCTGTACGTCAATGAAGTCTAACCTGCTCATTCTTGATGAGCCGACTGACGGGTTCAGCAAGGAGCAGCTGTTCAAGGTCCGTGATGTGCTGAACGAACTGAAATGCGACCAGGTTATTTTGGTTTCGCACGAGCGAGAGCTCGAGAGCTTCGTTGACAAGATATTCTACGTCGAGAAGAAAGGTGGAGTGTCAAGCATAAGCGAGTAGCAATAAGGAATAAAAAGTATTTTATGGTGGTTTATTCATGGACTGGTCAAAATTCGAAAGAGGTGTGTTTTTGGTCAATGTTCTTGGAATTGTTTACAACCCCAAGACCCGCAAAATACTGATCGTGAGGGTGCAAAACGATCCTTATGTAAAAGGCCTGACATGGCGCTTTCCTGGCGGCAGGCCCATCTATGAAAAAGGTCTTGAGTCATCACTGGAACAACATATAAAGTCCAAAACAGGTATGGACATTGAAATTCTGAAGCTGGTTTTCGCCAAGACATACCCGGAGAAGCCTGAGTTTCTTTCAATATATTATCTCTGTGAGCCTGTTGGCGGAAAGGAAAAAGCAGGGGAAAGCTTCCTGGAGCTGAGATGGGTAAAGCCAAGCGAAGTTGTGAAGTATTTCACCACTTCTTTGCACCCAAAGCTGCTGGAGTATTTGAAAACTCTGGAATAGGGCTTTCGGTTCTATTTAAAAGACTTTCTGAAAACTTGCATAAAACGGCGTTGGCTCGACATGGTGTTCTATGTGATCACTGGCATAAACTTTTACTTCTTCGCCTTTGTTATATTCTCTAAGTTTCCTTTTAACAAATCTAGTTTGTAATGGTATTAATTGATGAAACTCGGCACATGTAATTTCTGCCGCTCTTTTAAATTCCTTATTAATACCATCATCTTTAGCAATAACTTTTTGATAACGCTCTTCAAAAGACTTGAATTCTTCTTCCACATGTGATATGGTTGCTTCTAAAGCATCTTCTATCTTGTCAGAGAGAAATATCTGATAGATTGATAAAGCATTCTCGGCTCCTAGCATTCTAATTAATTCACCATCATCACCAAAATAGAGCCAATGCTCTTTTATTTTGATAGGCAGTGAGGTATCTATCTCTTTGTCAAGGTTCTCTTTTTCTAAATAATGAAAAAATGGATTGTCCCTTCTTGTCCCAACGTGTATTAAATTGGACAAATCATTAGGAACAATGTCTTTCTCCGTAGTTCTTCTGGTCCTCCATGCCTGATAAGATTTT
>CAZBKL010000044.1:0-5891 GCA_964492465.1 uncultured archaeon | reverse complement strand
TGCCAATTGAGTTCTCTGGCAATTTTAACCTCGGCATTGGCAGAATTAGCTGCAGCGATTTTAAGAGCATAGTAAGCAGCGCCAAAGGCGTGCTCCGGAACATGCGCAGTTGCCACAGCCTGGCCTGCTGCACGAGCAGCAAAACAAGCCGCGTTATTTTCTTTTGCTTCACGGGCGGCTGCGTGAGCTGCAAGCGAAGCCTTGCGTATATCTTTCATCTTAAACACGCCTGTGCGAACCCATGACCGGCATGCTTCTATGGCTTTGCGGGGCCGATCGTCTTTTGGATGTATATTCTCAAAAAACGGTAGCACCCGCTCAGCGCAGTCTGCAACCCAGATTGCCAGCGATCTCTGGTCTTGCTTGCTGAATTTCTTCATTGCTTTTATTATAATCATCTAAATTTTATAGACTTATCTAAAATTTACCTGACGCTAACTTAACAGCCCAAGAAAATGTGACTAGAATCCGATACTTTTTGCGCAGGACGGGTTTAAACCAATTTATCCTGTGCCAGTAATAGTTAACAATATATGAAGCACGTCAAGCTCCTGCTGTTCGGCTTGGGAATAGCTGTCATATTCAGTTTCTTCTACTACTTGGGGCTGCCTGAGATAATGGCTGTCATAACAAACGCTGATTTCAGGTTCATAGGGTTGTCCTTCCTGGCAGAAGCCATGATACTGCTGCTTCTGGCTTTCAAGCTCCAGACAGTTGTGAACGGCCAGGGCAGGATGAAGATGGTAAAGGGCAGCTGGTCTGCAGGCACATTCAAGGGAATAAAATTCACAGAGCTGTTCAAGACCACAGTCGCCGGCCTGATGGTGAGCTTTGTCACGCCAGTAGCCAGGCTTGGCGGCGAGCCTGTGAAAATAATGGTGCTCAGGAAGAACGGCATCGGGACAGCAACTTCCACAGCCATAATAGCAGTGGACACTTTCACAGAGCTTTTCTCTTATTACATAATAGTCATGCTTTCCATGCTATTCATACTAGAGACAGGCAAGCTGCCATATGCAGTTGTTTACCCGTTCATAACACTGCTGGTGCTGTCAACAGCAATTCTGATAATTTTCTTCATAATGTGCTTCAATTATTCGCTGCTGCAAAAAGTTGTCGGGTTTGCCAGGTGGGCAGTAAGAAGGTTTTCCAAAAGCGACACGAGTAAGAAAAAGGATTATGCATGGATATTTTATGACTTGTTCAGGCTCATGTTCACCAACAAGCTCTTCATGCTCAGGGTATTTGCAATTTCATTCATTGTCAAGGTTCTGGAATTTCTCAGGATGTATTTCTTGTTCAAGGCGTTTTTCTATGACGTTTCCTTTGTCACCATAATACTTGCGTGGAGCATAATGCTCCTCGTTGGAATGATTCCGCTTCTGCCAGGCGGATTGGGAATGGTTGAAGCTGGCGGAGTTTACGCTTACATAATGCTAGGAGTGGCCAAGCCTGTTGCAGGGGCTGTGATGGCTCTTGACAGGCTTTTCAGCTTCTGGTTTGTGATATTCCTAGGAAGCTTTATCATATCACCTATGGGAATAAGAGACAGGATTGAAAGCCTGAAAAATACCAGGCCCGCGATGCACTTGTGGCTTATGCGCATGAAGAGGAAGCTTAGGATGAGGAGATATTGATAGGCTTCAAAGACGCATGGAAAAAATCCAGGGCTTCGGAAAATTCTGGAATTCTACTACTGGTTGCCCCACCGATTTGCCTGCGTCAAAACCACATACACCGGCAATCATTTTATACACCACGAGACAAATATATTTCATGCCCCTTTCAATCCTGGCATTTGAGCGAATTGCCAAGTCAGCAGGAATAAAGCGGATTTCCAAGGACGCTGTCGAAGAGCTGAGAGACATGGTAGAAGAATACGGCTTTGACATAGCGCACAAGGCTGTCAGGATATCAGCACATGCAAACAGGCGCACTGTCAAGAAAAGGGACGTGGAGTTTGCAGCAGGAAAATTGTAACAGTGATGAAAATGAGAAAGAGCGCAATATATTCCGCTATTGTTTTCATTTCCATAATATTGATAGTCGGCATTATAGTTTTCATAAGCACAGGCAGCGTGGACGTGAACAGGATTGGCTCCTCGACATTTGCCATACTTCTCGTTAATTTCGGAATACTGATGCTCTCTTGCGGCGAGAAGATAAAAAGCAGCCTCAAAGCAAGGAAGAACGGAATCCTTGAAATATCCCTGCCAATTCCGCTCTTCACAGGACTGTTCCTCAGTTATGCAGGAATAATTCTCAGCACGCAGAACATGGTAACTGGCTCAGCAGAAGCTTCCCTTCTCATGACGTGCTTTGTCGGTTCTGTGGCAATGACAGCACTCTGCTCTGTGCTGCTTTTTGAGGAATATATGAAATGACATGCCACCTTATAGTCCCAAGGGTTTCTTTGAGCATGGCTTTCGACATCTCCCCTAAGATGTCAAAATGAAAAAAGAAAAAATGAGGCCGCCCAGAGTTTCACAACCTTTTCTTACTTTTTCTTTTGGGTACAGCTTTTTCTTTTTTGGAAAAAGAAAAAGTTGTTTTGAACTGGGATCGCAGGCTGTTTCGTTTAAGCAATCAGGAAGATCCCGTCTGGAAGGCGGACACCTCCTTTTTGCTTGAGCTTTTTTCAAAAAAGCTCTCCCGAAGCCTGAATACTAACCAAGTTATAATACGGCCCCAACTGAACATTTATTTGAGTAGCTTTTCTTAAATCTATGCAAAATATCCCCTTATATCCTCTTCTGCACTCATTATTACAGGTAATTTTATGAGTCAGCATGATGTTTTGGCAATACTGAGGAAGCAGCCTGACACTGAGTTCAGCACTCAGGAGCTGGCAGAGAAGCTTGATGTGAAGGTTAATATTGCGAATGTGTGGATAACCAAGCTTGACAAGTGGGGCCGCCTGGTCGATTGCAGAAAGCAGGACGGCAAGAAGTATGTCAGGCTTGCGAAAAAATAAAATTTCTGATTTGCATTATAATATACCCAGAAGCTTCTTGGGCTCGTGATAGTCGCAGTTGAGCGCTTCAGAAACAGCCTTAAAAGTCACTTTTCCGTCATATGTGTTCAGGCCAGCGAGCAAAGCAGAATCCTCTTTCAATGCTGCAAGGCCTTTGTTCGCTATTCTAAGAGCGTATGGAAGAGTGGCGTTTGTCAATGCTATTGTGCTTGTTCTCGGATACTGCCCTGGCATGTTTGTGACGCAATAATGTATCACTCCATCAACAACATAAACCGGGTCCTGATGCGAAGTTGGCCTTGACGTCTCAGAGCAGCCCCCCTGGTCAATTGATATGTCAACAAAAACACTGCCTTTTTTCATGTTCTTTATCATCCCCTTTGTCACGAGCTTTGGAGCGCAGGCTCCTGGTATGAGCACAGCACCTACAACGATATCAGCTTCTTTCAGCTCTTCTGCCAGGACCATTGAACTGCAGACAAGAACCCTTGCTTTTGGAAGCATGTCCTTGAGGTATCTTATTCTTTGTATGCTCTTTTCAATAACCGTGACCTCAGCTCCCATCGAATATGCCATTTGCGCTGCATTGAATCCTGCGAAGCCTCCGCCTATGACAACAACCTTGGCTGATTTTGTGCCTGGAACTCCTGGAAGAAGAACGCCTCTGCCACCTTCCATTTTCATCAGGTAGCGGGCGCCGATGAGGATTGACATCCTTCCTGCAACTTCGCTCATTGGCGCAAGAAGCGGAAGGAATCCGCCAGGCTCTGTTATTGTCTCATATGCTATTCCCACAACCTTATGATTAAGCATGGCTTCTGCAGATTCTCTTGCAGCAGCAAGGTGAAGATATGTAAAAAGAATCTGCCCTGTTTTCATGAGATTAAGCTCATCGTGCACAGGCTCCTTTACCTTTACTATCATGTCAGCAGATTTCCACACCTCCTCTGCTGTTTCAAGGATTCTGGCTCCTGCTTTCACATACTCCTCGTCTGAGAACCCGCTTCCTGTTCCTGCGCAAGACTGCACAACCACCTTGTGTCCGCATCTTGCCATTTCAGCAGTTCCGGACGGCGTCATGCCAACGCGGTTTTCATTGTTCTTTATTTCCTTAGGAATTCCTACTATCATTTTTTATCAACACACTGTCAAAATAAAGATAAAATAAAAAATAGGAAGCAAAGCTTAAAAGATTATTTTATTGGAAGCCTCGGGCGAGAATCGAACTCGCGACCTTTGCCTTTTAGGCTAAGGTTACCAAGGCTTAGCGAACAGCAGATTTCTGTTTAACGCTCTACCGGCTGAGCCACCGAGGCTTGATTGAAACAATATTAATGATAAGCATTAAATAATTTCAATCAAGCCGAGCAAGAGGCAATTTTCATGAAACCAAAAATAAAGGAGATTAAAGCAGGTCAGATTGTCGTTAAGAGCAATCTTCCAATGGTTGACTATGTGATAAATCCATACACGGGCTGCCAGCATGGATGCATTTATTGCTACGCGGAGTTCATGAAGAAATACACAAATCATAAGGAGGATTGGGGCAGTTTTGTTGACGCCAAGATCAATGCGCCGGAGCTGATAAAAAAGGGAAAGCAGAGAGGAAAGGCAATATTCATCAGCTCTGTCTGCGATCCCTACCAGCCAATTGAAGCCAATTATAAGCTGACAAGAAGAATTCTTGAAAATCTTGTTCCTGAACAGCCTGTTATAGACATACTGACAAAATCAGCTCTTGTGACAAGGGATATTGACGTTTTCAAAAAATTCAGGAAAATATCAATAGGCATATCCCTTTCAACTTTGAATGAAGAGCTTAGCAGGAAGCTTGAGCCATTTGCTGCTTCGCCGACGGCAAGGCTCGAAGCATTGAAAAAATGCAAAGAAGCCGGGCTTGAGACATATGTTTTTGTTTCGCCAATATTTCCGTACATAACAGAAATAAAGCAAGTGATTGAAGCCGCTTCTTTTGCTGACTATATTATGTTTGAGAACCTGAACATAAGGCCAACAAACGTGAAAAAGATTTACAGCTTCCTGGCAGCAGCCAGGCCTGAGCTTGTCGAAAAATACAGGGAAATTTATGAATCAAGGACTGATTACTGGAAAAAGCTTGAAGCAGAAATAAAGAAATTATGCAAAGAGCGTGGTAAAGAATGCGTTATGTGCTTTCATCATGGAGGCTTCAGCAAGAAGAAATGAAATTTAATGGTTCTGAAAAAGTCCGTTTGAACTTTTTTGAAACCAATTGGTTCTAAAAAAGCTTATATACGCTGGAGGCGAACTATAATGATGTCTAATAAAATTAGCAGCGCAGACTTTATGAAAATCGGGGATATTGACAGGAGAATATGCCTTTATTTTTTCTCATTTCCCGATAAAGTTACCAGTCTTAGCGACTTGGCGAAATTAACTGGCTCATCAAAGACATCTGCGAAAATAGCTGTCACAAAACTTTTGAAAAGCGGGATTCTGACAAAGGAAGAGTATGGAAAAGCATGGAGCATATCATTGAACAAGAGGAGTTCATTGGCAACTGCCCGTAAAATATCATTCAACTTGAATCTTGTTTACGAAACGGATATAATAGGATGCGTTTACAGGAAGTTTCCGAATGCAAGGGCAATTATTATTTTTGGCAGTTACAGGTGGGGAACAGACAATGAGAAAAGCGATATAGACATAGCTATTGAGGTTGCTGGAGAAAGGAAAATTAGAATAGAGGAGCTTGGGATTATAGAAAAGCTTAGCTATAGGAAAGATGTGAAGGTCAATGCTCATGTTTTTTCCAGGGGTTTTGTTGATAAAAACCTTTTTGCCAATATAGCCAATGGCATTGTTTTGGATGGATTTCTTGAGGTGAAGCCATGATACTGAGGCAAAAACACCCTGACAAAAAAGATGCCATGAGCAT
>CAZBKL010000043.1:1758-6061 GCA_964492465.1 uncultured archaeon | reverse complement strand
GGCGCTGAACATCTGGAAAATGCGCGAGACCGACCACAGCCAGGGCTTTCACGAATATGAGATAGGAAAGAGCGGGATTGCTGTAAAGCCGAAGCATTTTGTCGACTTCAGCAAGGTCCAGTTTTACACTTGATGAAACAACCAGATTTATATTTCAACCAAAATATATTATTATAATCATGGTGCTTTAATGAAAGGGCTTGAGCTTCCAATAAACATGATTGTTGTAATAGTTGTAGCCCTTATAGTGCTCATAGCAGTGGCAGCTTTCTTCACAGGCAGCCTGGACTCAGGAAAAACAGCCATGGACGCCCAGCAAAAATGGCAGAGCGCGTGCAGCGCCATCAAGATGAGGAACTGCAAGGCCAGCGTTCTTCTTGACATGACAATAGACAACACCCCTGTTTTGGACATGTGCAAGTCAATTGCAGGCACAGACAATCCTGAAGACTGCTGCGAAGTATGCTGCGGAAAGCGATGCGAAGGCTAAACAATTTATACTAGAGCCTGCATAGTAATTATTGCAATCGGCCAAAAAGATGATAGCATGAAAGGAATAAGCCTTCCAATAGAAATGATAATAGTCATATCAATTTCTGTGATAGCCCTTCTTACAATTGTTTTCTTCTTTAGCACAGGCTTCATAAAAGGCGCAGCTGGAATTTCTGACACTGACGCTTGGAGCAGGGCATGCGGCATGATAAAAAACAGGGGATGTCAGGTTGACGAGGACCTGTCATCCATAACAATACCGAGGTACATGGTTGGCCAGGATGTGGAGGGCACAGCAGTAGACGCCTGCCTGAACTCCCTGGGATATGGCAGGCTTTATCGAGAAGACGACAGGTGCGTCAGGGCATGCTGCGGAAATGATGTAGCTTCTTGATGAAATTAGAATTTTCCATTTCTCAAGTTTTTTATTGTCATGATTTTTTCCATTTTTTGCATTAAAAAACTTGCCCACATTAAATAAATATCGCACCATCGCTCATATTGTTGATAGTCATGGAAAACAAAAGCATTCCAGAAGTTAGCATCGGGACATTCGGGCACGTTGACCATGGAAAAACAACTCTTGTTGAGGCGCTTAGCGGTCGCAGAACAGATTCCCATTCTGAAGAAAAGAAGCGCGGCATAACAATACGCCTTGGCTACGCAGACGCGACTTTCTACAAATGCCCGAAATGTTCCGAGTTCCCGTATGCGTCCTCAGGCACTTGCCCCAAGTGCTTATCGCAATGCGATGCCATTCGGACCGTGTCTTTCGTGGATGCGCCCGGCCACGAGACGCTTATGGCTACTGTGCTGTCAGGCTCGTCAATAGTTGACGGCGCTTTGCTGCTTATTGACGCCAAAGAGGGCATTATGGAGCAGACAAAAGAGCATTTGCAGGTTCTCAATATAGCAGGAATAAGCAAGGTTGTTATAGTGCAGAACAAAATAGACCTTGTATCAGAAGAGGAGGCTGCGAAGAATTTTGATGAAATTAAGCAGATGGTCAGAGGCTCTGTCGCAGAAAATGCTCCCATAATTCCTGTGAGCGCTCAACAGGGCATCAACATAGACGCCCTCATAGGCGCCATGGAAGAATGTATTCCAACACCGCAGCGCGACCAGTCAAAAGAGCCTTTATTTTACATAGCCAGGAGCTTTGATGTAAATATTCCAGGCACAAAGACTGATTCTCTCAGGGGCGGCGTGGTCGGCGGCTCTCTTGTACAGGGCGTGCTCAAAAAAGGCGATGAAGTTGAAATAAAAGCAGGAGCCTATGTTGAAGGAAAGTGGAAGCCCCTGAAGACAAAAGTGGTGGGAATAAAAGAAGCTGGTCAGGAACTTGAGGCGTGCATGCCGGGCGGGCTTGCTGGCATAATGACAGAGCTTGACCCCTTCCTTACCAAGTCAGATTCTGTTGCCGGAAACGTGATGGGAATCTCCGGCAGCTTGCCCGAAGCTGTTTTTGAAATCAGCCTGAAATACAAGCTTATAATCAGCTCAGATATCAAGCGGGATGAAAGCATGATGGTAACCTGCGGTGTCGCTCGTACAGTTGGAACAATAACAGAAATAAGCAAGGAAAAAGTAGCACTTAAGCTGAAAATACCTGTTTGCGCCAAAAAGGGCCAGCGGGCAGTGCTGTCAAAGCAGATAGGCGGAATTTGGCATCTTATAGGATACGGGGATATATTATAAATTAAAGAACAAAGAAAGAAAAAGCTGCATACAAAATTATGGTCAAGGCGATTAATTTCATAAGCTCATTTTTCTCGAAGTATTTCCTTCTGTAAGCATAAACAGTGATAAGTATTCCTGGTATAATGCCATAAAAGACAGACAAAAAGCGATGCTCTGGATAGATGAAATATGAGCTGATAGAGCTAAGTGTGTAAACGGGGCCGAAAACTTTCATCATGCCCAACAGCCCCCTGCCGAAAGAAGAGTCAAGCCGAGGGTAATATTTCTTGATGCTCCTTGGCTTTGGCAGATTGCTGGCAGGAACTTCTGCGAAAAGCAGGCTGTTCCCAACAAAGCCACAACGCTCGCATTTCCAGCTGCTCATGAATCCCCATGAGATTGCACCCGGAACTGAGAAGTCAGGCGATACCCGTATGCTGCTGCATTTTGGACAGATTCTCATGCGCCCGGATTTTGATTGTTTCATATGAATCAAAACAGAGCCAGGTATAAGCCGAATATAAGCAGTATCAGGCCGATAAATACTGCTATTGCCTTGAAGTACTCTTCCTGGTAAAAGCTGCTTGGGAATTTAAAAACCGTAAATGCACCGACTGCTACTATCAGCAGCCCGATTGCCTTTTTCGCAAGCACGTAAAACCCTATTGAGCCTATTATGAGCCAGCCGCCTGCTACTATAAAGAAAAGGGAAACGACAAGAACTGCTATTGTGTGAGCATCACCTTTTTTCGAGCTGAAAGCCAGGAATATTGCAAGGAGCCCCAGCGCCACCAGAACAGAGCCAGCTGCTTCAAATATCATGATAAATATTTGCAGATAAAATATAAAAAGTTCTGCTCGAATCCTCAGGACCGAGCCAAACAGCAGGGCTTTCCCAAACGAGCATCTTGCTTTCACCTCAGCGCTCGGAGGCATAATGAAGCCCCAACCATTCTCCTGACCCCTTTCATAATCAAGCTAGGCGTCTGGAGCAATCAATATAAAAAATCCATTTATATTATTTTTCAGTCAATATCTATTAAGTGATTGGCAATGGTTTGGGCAGCAACAAAGATTGCGATATGGGATGATATATTCCCGACTTTCAAGACCATGTCAATTGATTACAAGGGAAAGAATCCCCATCTTCTTTACAGGAAAATAAACGCCCTGATTCGCGACATTTTCCGAGTGCCAGAAGGCAATATACAGGAAAAGGAATACACATGGAACAAGACCGAGTCTGGAGAAGAATTCAAGGTTGACTGGGAATCTGTAAAGCCTTTTGACAATTTTTCTTATATAAAGATAGAAATCACCCTGAACGGCTTTTCTGCCGGCGGCGTGGGAAAGGCAAATATACAGTTCAGGCCCACGATGATAACAGAATATCCGCAGGACATGTTCTGGCAGCAGAACATTCTTTACGAGTTTCTTAGGAGGCTTTGGCACACGATATACTACGCAAGAAAAAGAGATGAGTTCTACGCACAGGCAAGAAGCTACTCTGAGCGCTTTGAGAGGGAGATAAAGGAATTCATGGAAGAGATGAAATAGTTTCTGGCATTTCGAAGATTTTATATTCAGATATCCCAATATAATTATTGGTATATATGCCAGAGATAATCATTACAGAGGATTTGCTGTCGCCTGAAGACAAGATAACCACAAACTTCACAGGGCAGAATCCCCTGAGGATTTGCCAGAACATGAAGCCGTTGTTTGAGAAAGTTATGCAGGTTGAGGGAAAGGACACTTTTGAAAGGGTTTTCAAGTGGGACATGCTTGAAGAACCCCGAAGTTTTTTCAACCTCTGGACTGCGCTGAGAGAGGAGGACCTTTGGACCAAGGTTATTGGAAAAGTTGTTCTTCAGGGAAAGCAGAATTCCAAGACAAAAGCAGGGACAATAAGGATAGAAATATCAGGGTATCTGGAGACCAAGTTTGAATATTCAAATTTCCTTCAAAAGTCTTTCTGGCTTGCTTACAATTACATGTTCTATTGGAAGAGGAGAAGGCAATATATGGAAAGGGGAAGAGAGTATTTGTTCACTATGATGAACGAGATAACAAGGGAATTAAAAATACCAAAAGAATACATTTTTAGATAGAATTATGAATAACATTAGTA
>CAZBKL010000043.1:0-1748 GCA_964492465.1 uncultured archaeon | reverse complement strand
ATACCAAAAGAATAATTAATAGCAGGATTAGGGTGAAATTTCAGATGTTTGATTGGCTTAAGGAACGGTTGGGAAAAAAGGAGAATTATAATGACATAAAGGAACATATACTAAGCGAGCCCTTTGCCAAGAAACCCCTCTGGCAGGAAAGAAGGGAGGAGCCTGACCAGTTTGCAGCTTTCAAGTCAGAAAAGCAAGCTGCTGATTTTCCTGCAGAAACTGGAAGATCTCCATTTGAAAGAAAAGACCTGGCGCCTGCGCTTGATACAAGGCTTGATGATGAGCCGCCTTCAATACCAGCTTTTCCAAAGTCTTCGCGATTTTCTCCCCAGTCCAGGGCTGACAGCACTTTGGAAAGAACAGAAAAGCTCGAGAAGCTGGAGGATTTGCTTATGTTCATGAAGGAGCAGCTTTCTGCAATAAAGGCCCAAAATGACATGATGAACGAGAGGCTAAAGAATCTGGAGCGGACTCTGGTTCCGGAAAGATACTAAAAATAATATGTAAATATCATGCCATTTCCTTAATTCCAACTTTAACAAAAAACGAAATTAAAATAGTTTCCACACATAGCTTAATAACCATCTGCCTTCTCGACAGCTTAAACTATGAATATGCTTTCGTCAAATAACGTTTATGTCTTTCATCTATTTCTATAATTATTTACATGCTCTTTATGATTATTCATCTGCTCGTGGAATTTTATACAGAGCTCTCATTAAAAACTTTAACTTCTGACGAAAGTTATTCCAATCATATTCTGAATTATATAACAGTGTTAAAAACTGATATTTGAATTGACAAGTCATCTTTTTCCAAGTTTTTCCATTTTTCAGGCGCTTAGACTAGATTCGGCTTAAGGCTAAATTTAATTCGTCATAAAACGTAATGAAAATAAATTGTCGAAACAAAAATAAGCAAATACCAACTCAAAAAGATGGCTTCAAAGTCTATTATATGCTCACTTTAGCCATTTAGCGTTATAGGTGGATGGCAATTTCATAGCTTCGTTTTATGCATAATTTTTGTTTAACTTTTGACGAACTAAAAATAGCAGAAAATAATTTCCTGAATTATTCCTGATTTTAGGGACAAAAAAGCCCCGCCCGATTTCCGAGGGTCCGGAATTTTTAATGATTATTCGGCGTTTTGGCTTCGTCAACTGTTAATAAAAAATGACTATAATGACTATATTATATAGAAATTCATAACCTATATATTTTATCAGGAAGCCCCTGTTTTGGCTTTTCATGGTATCAAAGCATAACAAGTTGCGCCCAATTGTAGAGAAATATGATTCTGCCTGCCTAGAGCAGGCGGGGAGAGTTGAACTCCCTTATACCGGTCTGCAGCCGGTCGCATGGCCGTTCTGCCACGCCTGCATGCATAAGTCTTCTTGATGCAAGCATTTAAATTTTTATGCCGCCAGGTTGCCGGGCAGGCGGAGAGGCTGTTTAATTCTAATATCGAACCGAAATCTGAGAAATAAAAGCAGTGCTATGTGCCGGCACAATTCAGTTCTCATTCACCAGTCGTGCTTAATTGCAAATTTTTCAAGAATTTTGCGAATTTCATAAAAATAGCATCTAAATACGCCCATGATGTGATTAATTGTTATAATAAGTTAAAATATTGAAAAAGCAACTATTAATATTAATATTTAGCCATTTTAAGCTATAATTTTGCTTATTATTCTACCTATTTGAGTCGAATGAAACAGTTTCATATGTCGTATTTATATAGTACTT
>CAZBKL010000042.1:0-6106 GCA_964492465.1 uncultured archaeon | reverse complement strand
CATGCACATGCGATAATATTGATTTGTGATTCATATGAACGGAGCATCATTAGCTGGGCAGCCCATATTCATACTGCCTGAAGGCACTTTGAGGCAGTCTGGAAGGGACGCCCAAAGGCGAAATATATCTGCTGCGCGCCTTATAGCAGAGTCCATACGGACAACTCTCGGTCCCAGGGGAATGGACAAGCTTCTTGTCGACAGCATAGGGGATGTCACTATAACAAACGACGGCGTTACCATACTGAATGAGATGGAGATAGAGCACCCTGTGGCAAAGATGATGGTTGAAATAGCCAAAACCCAGGAAGAGGAAGTTGGTGACGGAACCACAACTGCAGTTGTAATAGCAGGGGAGCTCCTGAAAAATGCTGACGAGCTGATTGAGCAGGGCATCCATCCAATTGTAATAGCGAAAGGATACAGGCTGGCAAAAGCCAAGGCTCTTGAAATACTTAACAGAATCGGAAAGGATATTGACATAACAAACGAGTCTATTCTTGAGAAAATAGCGCTAACTGCCATGACAGGCAAGAGCGGCGAGGCCGCAAAAGAAAGCCTTGCGAAGCTTGCCATGCAGGCAATAAAAATGGTTGCTGAAAAGCAGAATGGAAAGTATATTGTGGATAAAGAAGATATAAAAATTGAAAAGAAGCAGGGTGGCAGCATTGACGATACTGAGCTCATAAAAGGCATAATAATAGACAAGGAAGCTGCCCATCCTTCAATGCCAAAGCATATTGAGAATGCGAAAATTCTTCTGATAGATGCTGCGCTTGAAGTCAAGTCAACTGAAACAGATGCAAAAATAGAAATAACATCACCTGACCAAATGCAGGCATTCCTTGACCAGGAATCAAAAATGCTGAAAGACATGGCAGAGAAGGTCATAAAAACCGGAGCAACTGTCGTCTTTTCGCAAAAAGGAATAGATGATATGGTCCAGCATTACCTTGCAAAAAACAAGATAGTCGCTGCCAGGCGGGTAAAGCAGAGCGACATGAGCAAGCTCGCCAAGGCAACAGGCGCTACTGTTGTTTCAAACATAAATGAAGTGGCAAAAGAGGACTTGGGCTTTGCTGGAATAGTTGAGGAGAAGAAGATAGCTGGAGAAGAGATGATTTTTGTCAAGGATTGCAAGAACCCGAAAGCGGTTTCCATATTGATAAGGGGCGGTACAGAGCACGTGGTCGATGAAGTTAAGAGAGCCATGGAAGATGCTGTTCTTGGAATAATTTCCTCCCTTGAAGTTGGAAAGGTTGTGACAGGGGGCGGAGCTGTTGAAATTGAGCTTGCAAAGGAGCTGAAGAGCTACGCTGCCCAGGTCGGCGGCAGGGAGCAGCTTGCCATAAACAAGTTCGCGGAAGCCATGGAAATCATTCCCAAGACTCTGGCTGAATCAGCTGGAATGGACCCTATTGATGCTATTGTTGATCTGAAATCCCTGCACGAAAACAAGAAGCCGAATATGGGTGTCAATGTTATTCATGCAAAGCTCGGTGACATGTGGGAGCTTGGCGTAATCGAGCCCCTGAAAATAAAAACCCAAGCAATCAAGTCGGCAAGCGAGGTTGCAGAAATGATACTCAGAATAGACGATGTTATAACATCAAGCAGGTCTTCAATGCCAGGACCGGGCGGGATGCCTCCTGGAGGAATGCCTGAATACTAGGAAAATAAATTATTTGATTTTTTTTTGTTTTACTTTCCCATATGAAAATGCTAAGATAAAGCTGGTTCCGCCAAAGAACTTCCACATTCTGCAAACCAAGTAGTTGAATTAGAATAAGTATGTCTCTTTACTATTAGTTTACGTGAGGTTTTTTCTATTGCCGAAGGTAGGGATTTTTCTCCATCGTGTTCCAAAAAACCACTTATGGCTGTTCCCACCTCTTTAGGCGTAAGCCCCAAGTCTTTCGCTATGTATTTTGATTTAAAAAAATGTTTCCCTTTTTCAACGCCTTGAAAAATATAGTCCGCTACCTTTTGCTGTGTTCCATTTAATTTTTCATAGGGTGTTGTTTTCATGAAAAAAATATTGAAAATCATTTTTAAATACCCGAAAAACAGGTGCCCGAAAGGGTATCTTATTTTTATTTTCCTCTACGAAATGCAAAATAAAAAGGCGATATGATTTTGTTTTTTTGCCTCTATCATACTTTTAAGCTTTTCTGTCTAAGATAAAGGTATTGTTTGGTGATTTGGATGAATCTTATATATGCTGCACTGTTGCTGCACTCAGCAAAGAAGGAAATCAGCGAAGCTCATGTGAAGAAAGTGGCTGAAGCTGCCGGCGAGTCTGTTGAAGACGCCCAGGTCAAAGCCTTGGTTTCTGCGCTCGAAGGCGTTAACATAGACGAAGCCATAACAAAGGCTGCGATGCCTGTTGCCGTAGCTGCGCCAGCTGCTGCTTCAACAGAAGCTCACGCTGAAAAGAAGGAAGAAAAAGCTGAGGACACTGAGAAGAAAGCTGAGGAAGCTGCTGCAGGTCTGAGCTCCCTGTTTGGCTGAGCTTTCTTTTCTGAAAAGGGACATTAAAATATTTTTGGAATTCTACTATAATAATGGAGAGGCCAAAGGTGGGTAGTGCTGTCATAGTTGAAAATGATGGCAAGATACTCCTCGGGCTTCGCAACAAGGAGAATGCCTATGGATTCTGGGTTATACCAGGAGGGGGAGTGGAGTTCGGGGAAACTATTCGAGATGCCGCAATCAGGGAGATAAAAGAAGAAACCAATCTCGATATAGAGATTCTGAAACTGGTTTGCTTTAAGGAGGTGATCAACCTTCCTGGAAAATACCATGCTGTCGTTTTCTTCCATCTTGCAAGTCCAAAAAACATGAATATCGTGCCAGGCGGAGACCTGTCAGAAGCAAGATTCTTTTCCATAGATGAGATAAAGCGCCTGAAAACCGTGGAAAGCGTTGAGTGGGCGCTCAGAGAAGCTGGCTTGTGGAAATGATATGTGATTTTTTGTGTGATGATACACCAGCCATTCTCATAAATATATTTAAATAATCAGGGCATAAAGTATCTGCATATGTTTATTCCGCAGAAACTTTTTTTCACAAAAGGCGTCGGAGTTCATAGGGATCGCCTTGCCTCATTTGAGCTTGCCCTCAGGGATGCAGGCATAGAAAAGCAGAATCTTGTTTGTGTTTCAAGCATACTTCCGCCAAACTGCAAGATTATTCCCAAAGAAGATGGCGTGACACTTCTGAACCCAGGGCAGATAGCTTTCTGCGTGCTTGCAAGGAATGAGACATGCGAGCCAAACAGGCTGATATCAGCAGCTATTGGCATCGCAGTCCCGAAAGACAAGGAAAACCATTACGGCTATCTTTCTGAGCATCATTCTTTTGGCGAAAATGCCAAAAAGTCTGGTGAATATGCAGAAGACCTGGCAGCAACGATGCTGGCAACCACATTGGGAATAGAGTTTGACATAAACCAGGCATGGGATGAAAGGGAGCAGATATACAAAGGCTCTGGCTTGATACTGAAAACAAACAACATCTGCCAGACAGCAGAAGGCAACAAGGACAGCTTTTGGACAACTGTGATAGCATTGGCTGTTTTTGTGGAAGATTTTGCACCAGCCCAAAACGGGCAGAAGGCTTGAGAAGCGCGTTCTTTGGTGTGATCTACTCAACCACAGCCTTTATCCGCCTGACGCCTGCGGCAACTGACTCTTCTTTCAGGATTTTGAACTTTCCTATTTCCTTTGTGTTGCTGACGTGCGGGCCAGCGCAGATTTCTTTTGAGAAATTTCCGATGGAATAGACATATATATTATTCCCATATTTTGAATCAAAAACTCCCTGTGCTCCTTCTTTTTTTGCCTGCTCAGGGCTCATCTCCTGCATGACAACGGACAATGCTTCGTTGATTTTTTGATTGACCATGTTTTCTGCTTTTTTCAGCTCTTCTTTTGTCAGTTTTCTGCCAAAATTGAAGTCAAATCTCAGCCTTTCTGGAGTTATATTAGAACCTTTTTGGTGAACCTCCTCGGCACCAAGGACATTGCGAAGTGCTGCTGCCAGGAGGTGCGTTGCTGTATGAAGTTTTTTTGTCTGCTCTGATATGTCAGCAAGCCCTGACTTGAAAACTCCTGTAGAAGATGTCCTGCTAAGCTCCTGATGATTTTTGAACTCTAAATCAAATCCCTGAATGTCGAGAGAGATTCCTTTTTCTTTGGCGAGCTCTTTTGTCATCTCTATCGGGAAGCCATATGACTGGAAAAGAAGGAAGGCTTCCTTGCCGGAAATTTCGTCTCCCTTAAGCCTGAGCTTTTCGAAATAAGCCATTCCTGTTTCAAGGGTCTTTGAAAATCTTTTTTCTTCCTTTTCCATCTCAGATAGTATGAAATCCCTGTTCTTCCCAAGCTCGCCGTGCTCGGCTGAATAATTTTCCATGACAATCTCAGCCAGTTTTTTCAGCAAGCCCTGCTCTGCGTCAAGCTGCTTGGCATGGCGGATTGCTCTTCTTAACAGGCGCCTGACAACATAACCGTGCCCTGTGTTTGAAGGAGATACAGCTTTATTTTCACCTAATACAAACACAGTGGCCCTTATATGATCTGCTATTATTCTTTCAGAAACCTTAGAGAAGTGTTTCGTGGACTTTCTTATCTCACTGATAATCGGGAAAAAAAGCTCTGTGTCATAAACATTGTCTTTTCCCTGAAGCACAGCTGCTGTCCGCTCAACGCCCATCCCCGTGTCAACATTTCTCTGCCTAAGAGGCTCAAATCTGCTTTTTGTTTTATTGTACTCCATGAACACGTTGTTCCATATTTCAACATATTTGCCGCATGAGCATCCGGGCTTGCAGTTTTCAGAGCATTTCTGCTTGTTTGTGTCATAAAAAATTTCTGTGTCTGGCCCGCAGGGTCCTGTTTCGCCGGCAGGACCCCACCAATTGTCCTTCTTTTCAAGGAAAAATATATGGTCTTCTGCTATCCCAAGGCTAATCCAGATGCCAGCAGACTCATTATCCCTAGGAGCATCAGAGTCGCCCGCGAAAACCGTGACATAAAGCTTTTCGGGTTTGATATTCAACCACTGCTTGCTTGTAAGGAATTCATAGCTCCAGCTTATGGATTCTTCCTTGAAATAATCGCCTAAACTCCAGTTGCCAAGCATCTCAAAAAAGGTATTATGAAAATTGTCTCCAACATCATCTATGTCATCTGTTCGCAGGCATTTCTGCACATTTACAATGCGCTTTCCCATGGGATGTGGCTGCCCAAGCAGGTATGGAACCAGTGGGTGCATGCCTGCTGTTGTGAAAAGCACTGTAGGGTCGTTTTCGGGTATGAGCGACACCGAGCTGACAGCCTGATGCCCTTTGCTGATGAAAAATTCTATGTATTTCTTCTTCAGTTCTGATGCTTCCATAGAATAAGATTGTGGGGCAGGATTTTAGAACTTTTAGGATGAGTTGGTAATGTTTATGGCCGAGTCTTGTGTCATGTTTAGCGAGCCCAGAATGCACTCAACAGGCGGGTATAGCAGCACGTTACAAATACCTTTTGCAAGCTGGTTCAGCTCAGTGGAATTTATTTCTTCAATGCCGTTAAGGCTCTCTGCTATGGCATAGTACCTCTCATAATCAGGTATTTCTATTATTATGAGCTGTATCTGGCTGTTAGGAGTCATGAATTGGTTTGGAAAATCTTCTATTGACTTGATGTCTGTTCCGTAGCCATAATGCACCTCGAGGAAGGTCAGCCCCCTGCTTACATAATAGCTTCGCACGTCTTCTGTAATGTTCTCTGTGAGCACAAACCCTTTCAGCTGAGCCTGTGCTGCGCTGTTTTGCGACAGCACATTCATGACAGCATAGCTTAGGATGGAAACAAACATTATGGCTATTATTATAAGTGAAAGAATAGCCATGTTCGACTGTTTTGGCTTCCTGCTCGGGTTTTTCATAAAATTCTAAATGTTATTTATTCTCTTAACAATTAAAAACCTTAGCAACAATTCTATTCAGAATAGCCCCATCGTCTAGTGGTCAAGGATAACAGGCTCTGGACCTGTGGACATCGGTTCGAAGCGACCTTTCTTTCTCTCAAAGAAAGAAACGCCGCCCCGAATGCTC
>CAZBKL010000041.1:0-6451 GCA_964492465.1 uncultured archaeon | reverse complement strand
CAACGGGTAATACCCCCGGAATGCGATACCTCCTGATAAGTATGATAAATCCTGCCACAAATACTTGAAAAGGTTCCCATTCCATCTAAACCATCTTTCAAACTACCATGTCTCCACAACTGTGGTGGTTGTGCCGCCGCCGCCGCCAGCACCGCCAGCGCCAAATCCACAAGCCCCGAAATTAGTGTCACTCTCATCGCAGCAGTGCATTACTTGAACGCAGGGATTTATCCATCCCGGCTTCAGGAACGATACATAGTTGTCCACCATGTCTATGCAAAATTCACACATGCCAGCTGTTAAGCCTTTTGTATATCCAAATACACCGAGTACCATTATAAAAACCAATACAGCAGATATGAACATTATCGCAATTTCCAGTCCTGTAAAACCTTTCATGATATCATCATCTTATAACTACGTTGCTTATTGATGAGCTGACACCGCCCAATCCTCCATATAATATTACAAGAATTATGGCTAAAAATATGAAGCATGCTATGGCAAATATCAAGAGATAGAGCGTTTTTTCCATTTATTAAATGATTGTAATGGAATTTTATAAAGATTGGCTGATGCGAAAAAAGACCTTAAGCATTTTATATCTTGCCGGGCATTATAATGATTATAATATGTTCATAGTGAGCCCATGCTTGCCATAACCTGCGATTCTGCGAAGCCTTCGCTTAGGATAAGCTTTTCCGGAAAAAGAAAAGGAAGCGTTGAGGAAGGATTTAACCTGCTTATTGGAGTGGTATGCTTTGTCATGGTGATGGCATTTCTTTTTTATTTTCTCAATTCTGGCGTAAACAAGTTTGAGGAGCAGGCATTTCTTGACTCTGCGAGCAAGCTCCAGTATACCATGGATTATGCATGCAAGACCAAGCTTCCTCCTGGCGAGGTTTTGCATGTTGAAGTGAAAATGCCCCAGAAAGTCGGGAACGCTGCTGACTGGATAGCAGGCTGGGGCGACCCGCAATATGTGGTCTACTACGAGAGGTTTCCTGCAGGAGAGGACTGGACATGGACAACTCTCAGGCTTGTCAATTTCTGGGCGAGCATGGCAGAGAGCGCTCTTTTGGGAGTGGCCATGGCAGCGCCTGCAAAAATCGGAAAAGGCCTGGAATTTTTCGGGTATCTTGAAGAAGATGGCTTGCTCAGGAGGCTTTCCCTTAAGATGTCAACCAAGGTTGAAAACGCAGCTGCCTGGGTTCTGGACAATCTTGACCTTATACCGAGCAATACTTTCAGAAAAATGGTTTATGATATTGATATTTTTCTAAGCTCGACCAAGCTTGGCGCGAGAAACGCTGGAAAGGTTGCTGAAGAAGCCAGAGGCATATTAAGACAGCTTGGAAAAGAGGATTTGCTTAAAGAGGGTGATGAGGCGGTATTGGAATTTTTAAGGACGCTTGCAGACACAAGCAAAGGCGGGGCAGTAAAGGACGCTACAGAGAACTTGTTTACAGCCTCCCTGTCAAAAACGCAGAAAGATGCTGTGGACATCCTGGCAAATGACCTTAAAAAAAGCTACCTTGACGCAGATGCTGCATTAGATGTTGCAAACAAACTAAAAACAAATCTCAAAAGCAACCCAGAAGCTGAAAAGCTCGCAACTGTGCTTGAGGAGCACGCAGCATTTCTCAAGGGAGAGAAGCTTGGGGGCTTGACAAAGAAAAAACTCGATGACTCGCTATTGCGTCAGGATGATGTGACAGCTCTTGTCCAGGCCCTGAAGCACATTGATGACAATATCAAGTACATTGCTTTTCCGAGAAATCTCATATTGCCTGCAATTGCAGAGCACGGCAAATGGGTTGGCAACAATTACATATTTGACAGCCTGCTCTCGCCATGGGACAGGGCAAATGAGAAGCTCCGCTTCTGCGGAGTCAGCAGCCTTTGCGCCAAGACCCTTAATTACATTGCTGTTTACAAGCTCAAGGGATGCGAGGACAACGGCTATGAATATGTGCAGCTCAGGCTGACAGGCAAGGATGTTGGTTTGGACACGTCAGGCGCCGTGGAATTTATTGACTCTATTGGCGGCACAATAGCAGGCTCATGGAACAATGTATGGACATCCGGAAGCAAGAGGTTTTATCTTGCAAGCCCGTGCGGAAGGAGCTTCAAGATATACACAGGTAAATGCCAGTGCTATTCTGAGCCAGAGCCTGTTTACACTTACAATTTCGAGAAGGTTTCAGCAAACAGGTGGGAATTGAAAACAGAATTTGCAGGCAATGCAAAGATATGTGACGAGCCCATAACAGACGCCAGCGGCGCTGTTGTGGGAAACGGAAAGATGATTGATGTTAACTGCCTTATAGTGGAGCCTGAAAACAGCCTTGAGGGATATAGTGGCAAAGGCAATGATTACGGCAATTTCTGCTACTCCAGGCCAGCATACCTAAAGCAGGTCAATGAGTATTCTGTAATAATCGGCTCAGTGCTCATTTACATAGGGGCTGACGCGCTTACAAGCGGTGCAGCTTCAGCTTCCCTTGCATTTGGCGCAGGCTCAAACATGGTCATAGATTTCATGAGAATAAAGCTGGACGAAAAACTCTACTGGCCCAACGGCTAGAACCAATTTATAATAAGACGGGCATATTTAATTAATGTCATCGCTGATTTCGCGCTCAATTTTCACAATTTTAACTCTCATAATCGCGCTTACAATAATCGTATTCATGGCCCAGATTTTTATGCCCATGGATTCCAGCAAGACTTTTTCAATGACCATGTCCCTGCAAATTGCAGATGACCTGAACGGGCTTTTTTCAGCGCCGGTGGGCATGTCAAAAGAATATGAGCTTCCTGACATGGGATGCAGCATACTGTTCACAGACACTGCTGTCAATGTGACAACAGCTGACCAGTCATATGAATCGCCGATACTGATTCCTGAATATCCTGTGAAGGTTGTTCAGAAGCAGCAGCTTCTCTGCAACCCCAGCAGAAGAATACTGATGGTGCTGAAGAAAGTTCCGCCTGATGCAGACGGGACTGCAATTATAGAAGCTGACTTGAATGAAAGGGTGGACGCATAATGAAAAAAGGATTTTTCGAGGTTTTCCCGACGACAATAATCATAATATTCTGCATAATCGTGTTTCTCGTCACCATTTTCATAGTGTTCAAGTATTTCCTTGACTCCATGTATGAGGTGAGTTTGCATGAAATGGACAGAAAAATGAATGATTTTTCATCAAATTTCCTCACAAACTGCAGCCTGCTTTATATTCCTGGAATACTGAACGGAACAAAGCTTGATTCCATAGCAGGAAGCCTTTATGAGCCATGTTTCAGGTATTGTGAATACGGAACCTATGTCAAAATTACAGACCTGTCAACAGGCGATGTGTGGGATTTCGGCTACAAGGGTTTTGGTGTTGACAGCAGGAAGATGACTTTAATGGCAGGAATTTACAACGAAAGAAGCTATCTTGCATCAGAAACCTATGCGGAATCTGAGAACGGAGAAACCGCAACAACTGTCGAAGCTACAACCACATCCGCAGCTTCAACCACAGTTGTATCTGCAACAACTGTAACCACAACAACCCAAACAACCACGACAACAATAACCTGCCCCGAAAGCCAGGAAAATTGCCCAAGCATTTCTGCCCCTTTGACATGCATATCAGCCTGCTGCGCATGGGCTTATGCTGATAAACCAGCTGAAGGCAGGTGCACAGAATGTGCAGGATTGAGCAAAGAAGAATGCGACCAGGCAAAATACCGTTACGGTATATGCAGTTTTGATTCGTCTTCGGGCTCATGTACTTATACAGGGAAGTACTCTCCTAACCCGAGAAACTTCATACATCTTGGAGAGATACATATATCAATTTACAGGAGCAAGTTTCTGGATATCGCCTGCGCAGCTGAGAAGGCTGTCAAGACAGGAAAAACACAGTACATAAACATAACAAAGGATGATTTTTACAAAATATCAGAAGGCACTGCTACAATCAGGAGCGAGCCCTACAAAGACGGCAGCAGGATATGCATCAATATGCCGATGTTTGAGTATTATTATGAAAACAGTGATGTGTGTAGGATGATGTATTGGGCAACTGGCGTGAACAATTTCCAGCTGGCAGCTGGAAAGGAGGTGCTGCTATCTTTTGAGAAGAGCGGCACAACTGCTGTGATAAAAGAAGTCATCACAGGCACAACCACCACAGTCCAGACTGGGCTGCCAGATGTTACAATACCAACAATATAGGTGATAAAATTATTGAAATGTAAATGCATTTCATGATTTCAACACCTCGAAGAAATAATTATTAAGGTGATAAAAATCTCGAAATGAGTGAATCATTTAGGATTTTTCACAATCAAAAAAAGTATATTAGGATGATGAAAATGAACCAAAGAGGATGGATGGCATGGCTCGTGGCTTTCTTATTCCTGTCATTGGTATGCTCTGTTGTGGTGAGCGTCATGTGGGGGCTGAATATTATCCTCAGCATGGGGCTGTTCAACTCAGCCGAGGCAGAGCAGAAGTTCATAACGCCTTTCCTCGTCATATATTCATCATCAAACATAAGCATTGACGAAAAGCCTTTTTTCCAGGAAATGTCTTATGTGGCATCAGGCCAGCTTATTGACCCGAGTTTCAGCAACGATGTCATTAAGAGTTCACGTATCATGGCAAATGCCTACAAGATATCCCTTTATACCAGGAGCCTCATGACATTCGGAGTGCTGGGCGATGGAACAATTTCAGGCGCTGTAATACCATTATTCACATTTGAGAAAAAAGATGAGAAGCTGCTTGTTACAGCATCGTGATATAATATGAAAAAAGGAGTAATCCCAGTTGGCATAATTCTTATGATTATTCTAATTGCGATGCTGTTCTCGGTTTTCTTCATACTCATATCCATGAAAATAGAGTTCTCCAACAGGATGATGATTGATTTCATGGATATGACAGAAACAAAGAACACATATTACCTGACAATCCAGTCCCTTGAGGGCGGCCTGAAAGCCATAACCAGCGAAGCTGCTTTTCACCCTTTTGATACAGGGCTTCCGAAAATAACAGATGCGGCAGGAAAATACCTGGACGCCAGGGAGAACAGCTACCTGAAATATCCCGCGCCGTTTATAAACGAAACCAGGACAAAAACTGGAACATATGCAGGAACCCCCTCATGGACCCAGGGCTTTATGAGCGTGCCTGAGTTCACTCAGGAGCATATAGCTGACTATTACAAGAAATCCATAATAAAATTCCTGGAAGACCATCTTGCAACAAGCTTCAACGCGCCTGTAAGCGCTGCCCTGAAATACACCTTCTCAGAAGTCAAGCTGTCTGAAAGCGCAGATTTCAGCGTAAGCACTAAGTTGAGCATGGAATCATCATTGGGTTCTGCCATTGACGAGCAAAGCCTGGGCCCCTATGTCTTCAGCTATCCGATTTCTGTCCAGAAAATGTACCAGGCTTATGCAACAGGAAAAAAGATAGTAAAAGGATTTCCAGAAGGCGAAGTCAATTTCCAGAACTCTGAAAAGAATTTCAGCGAATTCATGGATATCATAGGAAGAAGCTTCCAGCTGCCGTCTTCCATAGAGTCGCGGAAAGATTTGGAGAAGCAGCTGAAAGAGGAGTATGAGAAGAAACTCGCTGATTACGGGAAGGCCATAAGCCAGGGCGATACAATAGCAAATTTCTACTTCAATGAAAACCTCTTCAAGACCAAGCTGAAATCTTTCATATCGCCTGAGTACAGGCTGAAATATGATGCATATGCTGTGAATTACACAATACTTGTGAATGTCACAGACGCAAGCGGAAAGGAGTTCTGCTGCAACTGGAATCCTGTGGGAAATTATTCTGCAAAGGAAAAGCCTGGCATGAGATTTTTGCTGAATGACACTTTCATGGCGCTGGCATGCGACGAGCACCACGCAGGAGCCATATGGTCAGAGCGCAGGGACGATTATATGCACCTGATTTGCGAATACGACGGCTCAGGCTTCAGCTGGTTCAATCTTACAGACTACCAGAAAGTCAGCAGCAAAGACCTTCTGCTTGATCTCAACAAGTCTTCTCCGGACCCGATATCATACGATGCTTTCTGGGACAGCAGCAAAAATAATTGGTATAGGTGCGGATACAGCCTCGGCGACGTTGTCAGGGTTGACATGATTTCTCAAATGAAGCAAAAAATACTCTCTGGTGAAATAGGCGCGGACGAGAACATAGAATTAGGAATGCTGTTATACCCGAGAGAAGGCTTTTTTGAAGGAGCCTATGAAGAAGGAGATGGAAGCATTGTCAAGAAGACCAGTTCCCTTGTTCAGGACAGGGGCCAGCTCGTATGCAGCCTGAATCCTAAAAAAGTAAAAGCATCTGTGCAAATGGGCAGCGAGTGGGTGGAGATAGTAGTGCCAAATTACAGCTGGCTGAGGTGCATGAATACTGTGCAGGATT
>CAZBKL010000040.1:0-6933 GCA_964492465.1 uncultured archaeon | reverse complement strand
ACTGAGAGAAATGTTTACGTTTATCATAACACAACACACCTATGGATGTCAAACACTACAAACCTCTCAGCTGTCGCCCCTGTTGCAAAAGGCCAGGTTGTCAATGATTCATTTGGCGGACAGTGGAATGTCACGCTGCTTAACAAGAGGTCTGTCAGGCTCAAAGGCGTTAATGTGCTCGCAAGCACAGGCGCTTTCATAAATACCTCGCTCTCGCAGACAGGCTCATTCAAGATTGGAGTGCTGAGAGAAAGCGATATGGGAGCCTGGAACAAGAACGGCGGGCAGAGAGCAGGCATCGATGTGAACTTTGACAGTTTTAAAAATGGAACATTCTATCTGGCTATATCAGACAATGTAACAACAGGAATATATGACACGCTGTTCTTCGCAGGAGGCAGCAATTTCACGAATCTCTACAATGTCACCTCAATTGGCAGAAGCATGGAAAACAGGGGCATAGGACCTGTCGATGCCGTCACCTTGCTCAATATACCACCAAGGGCTGATTCAATTTATCTCTATTCCCAGGCTCCTGGAGACTGGTCTGAACTTGGCGAATACAGGTTGAATAATGACACAAACATAACAGTTCCCATATTAATAAAGAGCCCCTCAGGCGGCAATGCGGACGCGAATGTTTCAATACCTTTTGTCAGGAACGAGAGGACAAGAACTATTTCATATCTAAATCCACAACCCAATGCCAGCATAACAGGCATCGGCGAAATATCAGTCAACTTGTCAGCGCTGCCTGCAGGAGAATATACATTAGCCATCAATGTGGCAAGGAACGGAGCTTCAGAGCTTCTTGATGAATGGAAATGGCCCAGGGCAACCACAAGGGTCTTCCTCACAGACATATCAATAGGCAGGGGCAGCTGGGTTTCAGGTTTCGCTCCCATGAACACCACAAGGTATGACTGGGAGAATTATCCGGAGATACCTGACTTGTATGCAACTTCGGTGAATGGAAATAACTATACAGGAGTGTTCAGCTATATGAACAACGGGCAGCAGGGTGACGATGCAAATATATCATTGTGCTCAAATAACCTTGTTTATCCAGCCGCAGCCGTATCTTCTCCTGGATATAACCTCACATTCACGAGCAGCGAGCTTCCAGGATATTTCTTCTTTACCATAAACACGAGCCCTGGAGGTGTGTGGATAATGGACAACTGCACATTCAACCAGTCAGCTTCCTATAATTATGCAAACTCAACAAACAAAATCAACATGACAAGAAGCGGAAAAGTCTACATGCTTTATGTTCTCTACGCAAACGCGACCCAGGATTCTTCGCGGGGAGTCATAATAGGCGTTCCCGGCATTGATTCATCTGTCATGCTTCCGATAAGGACAGAGATGTGGGGCGGAACAGAAATACCAAAATGGAAAATCATGTCCGTCAGGCTTGGCGGGATAAATTACAGCGTCATATTTGCGAATGATACATATGAATATCCGATGTGCTCTGTATGGAATACAGACTGCGCAAAGAAAGCGTGGTTCTCTGCAACAGGAAATTTCACAACATCTCTCAACGCATCAATAGGCCAGAACTTTACAAGTGACTTGTACATAGCAAAAATGGGCCCGGGGCCTTGGGATGGCTTGGTAATAGCAAACTTCTCAAATATAGCTTCCATGTGGCCAAACCTGCCCATGCTGGATGTGAAGCCGGTGGAGAATACTGTAATTTATTTCGGGATATTCAATGAAAGCAGCCTCGGCATTGACCTTGACATGAATGTTTCCAGCAGCAATGTATATTATGCTGTCGCATTTGATGACAAAGAAGACGGCCAGACAAACATGACAGCATTCAAGATAGATGATGATTTGCAGATTACAGATGACTACTGGGGAGATTATTCAGACCCCCAGAACCCGTCGTATTATGATTTCAATTCTGCTGAATCAGGAATGCGCGAATCCTGGAGAAACCTGCCAAGCTCCATATACAAGGGCTCCATAATGTTCGGCAGCGACAGCGATTATCAGAACGTGAATTATGAGAGCAAGCCTGAATGGGACATAGTGGTTTATAATAACACCCACATGCTCATTCAAAAGCAGAAGTGGTGGAACAATCTTACTGACAACATCACGCTTATAATAAGGGCATATAATTTCAACCAGTCTGCGCTTCAGGGAGCAAATGTCTCTGTCTCGAAAGTCACTAAATTCACAAACATGGGCCCCCAGAACCTTGCGCAGGGAACACATTACAATGTCACGCAGGTTCAGAACGTAACAGACAGCTATGGTTATGGGATTTTGAGTGTTACCCGCGCATATCCTTGGGACGAGGGCGAGTACATGGTTGCCCTGAACATCCAGTACGGAACCACGAGCCAAATATCTTACCAGTGGTTCAGGGCTTCGCCTTATGAGATGCCTCAGGGCCCTGGATAGAAACGAGAGTGAAAAAATGAGAACAGGAAAAATTTTGATTGCAGCTCTATTTGTTTTGCTAATTTCAGGAATGGGCTTTGCAGCATCAATAAGCATAAGCCAGGCCGGAGCTGATGCAGGAACTGTGATGAAGAGCAATGCTTTCACAGCCACTGTTTCTGGCCTGAGCTCGTCAGGCTCAGTTGCTTTGACATTGCCGACAGGCTTTTCCACAACTGAATCGACTTCAAAATCCTATGGAGAAGGAACAACATCTGTCAGCTGGACCACTGTCATAGCAGACCAGAAGCTGACTGGGCAGACCATAAGCGCCACAATAACAATAGCAGGCTCGCCTGAAACAGTGCAGACGAGCTCTTTTGATGTTGTTCTGCCGCCTTCTTTTGTTTCTTCAGCTTCTCCTTCTTCATTCTCAGCCACGAACCAGACTGGCACATATTATGCCAACATAACATTCAATGTCCAGAACTGGGGCGAGACCACAGCAAATGATGTTGTTGCCACGATTGCACCGCCATCAGGAATGAGCCTTGTATCCGGTTATAGCGCCGCGCAGTCTATTGGAACCATAAGCGGAGGCCCAGGTGGCAGCGGCGAAAGCAAAGGCGTTTCGTGGAGGCTTTCAGCCAGCTCTTCTGTTTCTGGAAACATTGCAATAACATTAACTTCTTCAAATGCAGATTCCTCTGCCATAAGCATACCAACCTCAATAGCATTTTTAATCACCGCAACAACAGTTGCTTCTGTATCTGATTCCCCGTCTGGCAGCCAGACAACCACCACGACCATTCTTCCAAGAAAAGTCCAGACATGGAGCTCAATGGCAGCAGGCGCAGAATATAACATTACTAACTTCGAGATGTCCATGCCCCTCAGGACAATAACGATCAGGACATCAGGCTCTGCAAGCAACGTAAGAATAACCATAACAAGCCTTTCTGCAAAGCCGTCATCAATAGTCGGCAATGCCAATGGATCGGTTTACAAATATTTTGACATAACATCAGAGAACCTTTCGAGTTCCAGCATAAACTTCTCAAAGATAGTTTTTGATGTTGAGAAAGTGTGGATTAGCTCCAACAGCCTGGACAAGAACTCCGTGATTCTGAGCAGGTATTACAACAACACATGGAATGAGCTCCAGACTTCTTATCTGAACAGCACAAGCAATTACCATATATATGAGGCAATTACACCGGGCTTCTCGACATTTGCGATTTCAGCTAAGGCATTAGTAGCCACGACCACAACTGTTTCTGGAACAAACCTTACCCAGAATGCCACGACACAGCAGGGTTTTGACGTATCTTCCTTAAAGGGTTTTCTGGAAGAAAATTATGGCTGGGCAATCACAGCAGCTGTAATTTTAATGGCAGTAGTTATCTATCTGAAGAGGGCTTCTATAAGGAGATTTCTTGAAAAAAGGAGCACCAAGCCCTGGGAAAAAAGCGCAAGTCGATTATGATTGGCAATAAATGTTCCGGGACAAGAGGTGGGAAAAGATAACAGCTTCTACAGCTTTTTGTGATGATGTTAAGACTTGCTGTTTGTTTTGCCCCCCCTCTATTTATCCTGTCGGAGCTTGTAATACTTTTTCCGACACTTCGTGTTCGATTCCAGGATTCCGTCAGTTTCCATGCCTTTCAAGTACTCGTTGCAGCGCGTTCTCGACATTTGCATTATCCTGCTCAGCTGGTCAGAAGTGATGGCATTCTGCTTCATTAGTATGAGCTTTATGCCGTCTTTCATCTTTGATGAGATGGTAGTTGACTTGACAGCCAGTCCTTCTGTCGAAATTGTGTTTTCTATGTCCCTTAGCCTGGAATCCATTTTATTGAGCCTTTTAATGGTGTTTTTAGTGCGCTCCAGTTCCATGGCCATCTGGGCATATTGCATGTCAAACTGCTTGGCTATCTCCTCCAAAGAAGGCTTCTTCTCTTCCTGCGAGCTGAGAAATATTCTCATGATAAACCTAATTACCCTCTGGAAAAATATAAAGCTTAATTTCCGACAAATCAGGGCTTGAACTGTCGACAATATTCCGACATACATATTTGAATATATATATACTCCGACTGGTAAAGCGTAAGTAATTCTGAGAGGCAGCGAAAAAGAAAGCACCATCCTGCAGGATGGTGGGATTCGCTTCGGGGGCGTGAATTTCGTTATGAAACAGGCAAAAAAGCTGGATATGGCAGCCAGGAAAAGCGTTATAATTCTCATGGCTTTTCTTGTGATTGCTGTTATCACTCTTTCTGCAATGGCAAAGGCAGATGAAAATTATTCTGAGGCAATTGCCCCCAATGCTTCAGAAAGCATTCTTGCTCCAGTGTCTGCCAACGATACATTGCTTTCTGAATATCCAGCCGACAGTTCGCCCCCCGCGGACTTTTCTGCTTCAAACGAAAGCGCCCCTGAATTAAACGAAACTGCCTCTCAGGATATTTTCAATGTTTCAGAACAGGAAACCGCAGAAAACGCAACCAGTTCGACACTTGAGGAGCAGCCAGCCGCACCAGAATCTGAAAATGCAACCGGAATTCCCCTCATAGAAGCATCTCTCACAACAGCAAAAGTCGTCAGGAGCAGGAATTTTGCTGTGCAGGCAACGCTGAGAAATCTGGGAAATGCAACTGCGAACATAACAGGAATTGATTTCAGCCTGCCTGGCGGATTTTATATATACTCCCTGGATTACAGCCAGTGCAAGCTTGTAGAACCTGGTTCTGATTGTTCATT
The DNA here is from genome assembly GCA_964492465.1 of uncultured archaeon. Taxonomy (GTDB): domain Archaea; phylum Aenigmatarchaeota; class Aenigmatarchaeia; order GW2011-AR5; family JAHLMP01; genus CAZBKL01. The sequence continues at coordinate 1,773 of CAZBKL010000040.1, read as the reverse complement.
CCCAGCTGAGTTTTCGACAGATTACAACGCAAAGCTTGGAAAATTAAAAATACAGGTCTCGGTGAAGTATGAATAAGAAAGGTCAGATGATAATTGCCGCAGAAGCGGTTCTGATAATGATGGTTGTTGCTTCTGTCCTTGTTTTAATATCACCTGTCGGCAGCAGGATAACAGGCTTCTTCATTTATGAAGAAAAAACAGCTTCTGCCGAATCTGAAATTGAAGTTTCTGCTTCAACTTCAATAATCCTTTCATATGACGGCAGCTTCCATGCTTTGCTTCTTCTTGACAATGGCTCTGCTCTCTCTGGAGAGTACATTGAATTATTTTCTTCTGATTCTTCGCTGGGAACTTATCAGACAGATGAGAACGGAATTTCGACAGTTCAGGTTCCTGAAAATTCCACAGAAATCACAGCAAAGTTTTACGGCGGCCCTGAGAATTACATTGAGCCAAGTGAATCAAGCGCTTTGCTTGTGGATTTGATTAGCGCATATGAAGCATCGCAAGAACAGGCAGAAGAAAACGCCACAACAGAAACCACCATTCCTGAAACCACAACAACTATCGAGACAACTACGACAACTGAAACAACAATTCCGGAAACAACAACCATAATTGCAGAAGAAAATATTACGCAGAATATCACAGAGAATATTACTGAAAATATGACAGCAAACTTGACAGAAAATATCACGTCCAATATCACCGAGAACCAGACAATTAATGAAACCATAAACATCACAGAGAACCTGACGCTGAATGAAACAGCGAACATAACATTTTCCGTTTCAGTGCGCGCAGACAAGAGCATTTACCAGAAAGGTGAGGCGATAGCAATAACAGGCGAAGCTGTTTGCCCAGCAGGTTTTGTTTCTGTCAGCGCAATGTTCAATAATTCTGCTGTTGCTGTCAGGAGCACCGAGCTTGTTAACGGAAGTTATTCTTTCAGCATTGAAGCTAATTTCACGAGCTCAGGAAATTACACAATTTTCGCATCATGCGCAAATGTTTCTGCTTCTGCAGATTTTGAATACATGATTCCGAAAATTAAGCCAGCTATTATTGACTATTGGCTGGCTAGCGATTATGCTTACCTGAACGAAAGCGTACAGCTTAATGCTGTTGTCGAGAACGCATCTTCAGTCTTGTTTGAGATAAATTCTCTGAATTACAGCGCTTTCTTCAACGGCTCTGTTTACACGCTGAATTTCTCCGGAACTATCGGCATTCATAACTGGAGCCGCATCTATGCAGAGCTTGATGGCGAGCGCGAATTTGAAAATCCTGAGCTTTCTTTTGAAATTTCAAACCAGTCTCCTGACAGCATAAGCATACAGATGAAAAAGAAATCTTATCGCCTCGGCGAGAGCATTGATATTGAGATAGACGTGGGAAAAAATGTTGCTGAAAAAATAAAGAAAGATTCTGAATCCTCGGGCGGATTTTCAATAATGGGAGCAGGGCAGAAGAAAAAATCACTGAAGGTTTTGCTCATAGACCCTTCAGGAAATTCGAGCGAGCTTTCGTTGCCTGAAGCAGGAAACAGGAAAAAAATCACCATCAACACAAGCCGTGCGTTCATGCCAGGAACTTACAAAATCCGGACCGTTGCTCTTGAAGGCAAGAGCGGCCAGGTTATTGTTGAGAAAGAATTCTCAGTCGGCTTGGTTTCCATAAACACCAAGAAGCCAATGTACCACCCGGGAGAGGAAGCTGAAATTTACATAGTTGTGCTTAACAGCTCTGGCAATCTTGTTTCAGGAGCGCATG
>CAZBKL010000039.1:0-6953 GCA_964492465.1 uncultured archaeon | reverse complement strand
AGTGCGTGCACTTTCCAGCATCCCAGATTGGCCTGAAGCTTTTCCAGGAGCCTGTCTTGTTGAGCAAAGCAGAACCTGGCCTGGTAATCACGCCGCCAATTGGCATCCTGCCTGATGAAACTTTCATCTTTGCGTCCTCTTCTGTCGGGAATTTCTCATTTTTTCCTGCCATATTTTATCACATCTTGGGGTCAGGACAAGCAGAAGGGGCTTCCCAACCAATTTTCATTTTGTGTCAAAACCTCAGCTCCCCTGCACTTTTCCATAACCCTTTCATTAATAATTATTTGCAATTGCATTTATCATAAGCCCGCTTGACCATGTCTATGTTGGCTTTTGTGGCTTTTTCGCCTATTTTTTTAAGGAAAGTTTCCTCAACCCTCTTGATCATCGCATCAAGGGGAACAATGCCTGCTGCCTTTATCAGGGCGCCAAGCATCGGTGTATTTGTGATGTCTTTTCCTATCAAATCAATGGCAATCTGGCTGGCATTGACTGTATAAACATTGCCCTTGAAATTCAGCAGCTTCCTTATTTCCTGCGGCTTCTTCTTGGAATTGACTATGAGAATTCCTTTTTCAAGCCCTGCTGTCACATTGACAGCGCTCAGAAGGCTGTCATCCAGAACCACAGAAGCATCTGGATGGGTTACAGGCTCGTGGGTTATTATATAGGAATCGGAAATCCTGGTAAAAGCCTTTACAGGAGCGCCTCTTCGCTCTGGCCCAAACTCAGGAAATGCCTGTATGAACTTGCCATGACTGGCTGCAGCTTCTGCGAGCATTTGCGAGGCTGATTTGGCTCCCTGGCCTCCACGACCGTGGAAGACTATTTCGAACATATTTTTTTCAGATGCCATTATGAACCAACAGCTGATTTAATTTATTTTGCTTTTTCGATATTTAAAGAGCTTAAAAAGATTACTGACGTAGCGAAATTATGGCAAATGATATTTTGATAGACTATAAAAAAATGGTTGAGGCTATTACAACCAAACCTAAATATCAAGGTGCTAAAGAAACGAGCAGGAAAGATGGGATTGAAGGAAGCTATGAAAGTATTTTTGATATAAGCGGCGCAAAAGCCTCTTTTCTTGTAAAACCTACTATTTATGGCGACAGAATCTACATGGTGGTGTTTTCAGCAGAAAGTGATGTTAAACTAGAAAAGGACACAAGAACTGAATATACGGATGATCATATGCTGGATGCATATGGTGTCAAAATTAGTAAAAAGGAAGGAAAAACTAAATTAATCAAAATAATTAACGTAATGAATGATATGACTCCAGAATATGTCTTGTCAGGAATTGAACAATTTCTGAAAGCTAAGTCAGTGATGTTTAAATAATCACATCTGATGATGCCCTGTTCTCAGCAGTTCTTTTAATTATTTAAACAAAAGTAATTATTGTTAAAAGAACTGCCTCGGTAGCTCAGTCTGGTAGAGCGTCTGCCTCGTATCATGAACGTGTTCCGCAGAACAGGTTTATGACGCTGGAAAAGCCGTGCTTTTCCTTGCGAGTTCGGAATTTCACAGGAATTCCGAACCCTAAAATTCGAGAAAGCAGAAGGTCGTGAGTTCGATTCTCATCCGGGGCTTTTTTATTTGTTAAATTCCTAAACACCATTATGATACCTCCGTGTTCAAAAATTTCTTGACCTTTGATGGCAGGGAAACTGCCTTTTGCTCAGCTTCCTTTCTTTCCTTCATTCGTTTGTTTGCTTTTTCATCCATTACCGAATGAGCCGGCTTGAAATCGTCTCCGATTGATTTCCTTAACAACAGGAATTGGGGACTAAGTATCCATAGATGTTTTCCTTTGTAAAGAGGGTCGGAACGTTTGCCGACCAACCCCAATCGTGAGAGACTGTATAATACATTGTCTATTTTCTTGTAAGATGGTATTTTTATTCGGTTGTCCTTGAGTTTGAGTTCTTTTTCCATCGTCTTGATACTTTCCTGATTCATTGAAGCTCTCCATTCCGTGAGCGCTTTCCCAGTAGATGTATCAAATTTTCTTTCATATATCCCAACATGCTCGTCTATGGATTTGTCAATTATTATAAAATCCCTCAGTGCTTTTGTTGTCTGGGGGGTTTTCAGAAATTCTAATAATGTAAGTTCCAAAGGCGTGAGAATGGATTGTAGAATTTCTTTATTGTCTATATTGTCTATGATTTTCTGATTCAATTTTTGAATTTTAAAGTCACTTTCCTGTGCAACCAATTTCATATCTACCCCCCATTATCATCAATTATAATTATATTGATGTAGGAGTATTAAAACCTATTTCTTTCAAAGTCTGTCACAATCTAACACAATGGACCAAAGGCATAGCTTTATATATTGGCTTGAACATATATGATTTAACATAATAGAATAAAAGATAACAAAAGGTATCGGTTATGGCAAGAAGTGGCATGACTATTTCAATGTCGGAGAAGACACAAGCAAGGCTGCGAAAAATCAAGAAGGAAACAGGACTGCCGATATGTCAGCTTGTTGAGCGTTGCATATTGACTTCGTCTTTTTTTCAATCTCATGGTGTTCGAAATGCAGAACCAAAGTAATACGATACTACCCATCTGGGCGAAACGATTTGAAGCCGCGGGGATAACTCTGCCCCAGAAGTAGTGAAATTGCCATTGGGGCTCGGCGAAAGCCCTGACAAATCCTGGCAATGAAAAGGTGTTAAATTTGAAAGACAATATCAAAAAAGAGGTTAAAATACAGCGAAAAGCTTCTGTGGGCTTGAAAATCGAGAAGGAGCTTGAAGGTTTTGTCCAGCAGACCCTTTCTGTTCAGACTTTCTGTGGTGGAGAAGGCATCACAGTTCGAAAGCTCCGCTACATCATCAATAACAAGTTCCGAATCAGGCAGCAACTTCTAAAATCGGCAATTTTTTCCATGAAGAAAAAGAATATTTTGGGTGTCGATGGACACGGAGTTGTCTATCTCCCCAATCAAGAAGAAATAAACATTGGCAAAAATTCTCAAATCCAATCTAATAATACTTCTTCAAAATTCAGTGAGGGTCATGGATGAGCCAAAGATACCGATTGTCGAAAAAATAAAGGCGATGGATGAGGCACTAAAATTAGCCAATACCCCAGAGGAAGCAGCCGATATATACGACAAAACGGGGAAATTTTTGAATGAGCAAGAAATGCGAGCAGGACCAGAAAATATAGACGATTTTATTGCACTTGTTGAAAGCAAGAGCAATGAATTATTTCATGATGAAAAGAAGAGAGCATACGCATCAATCAGAGGCAATGACAACAATATGGTGTATCCAATTGCCTCGTCCTATTTTTCAAATTGGGTAAACTGCTTACATTATAGGGAATGTGGAAGGCCACTGAGCGAACAGGCGTTGAAGTCTATTTTGGGCGTCCTGACGGCAAAGGCTCTTTTTGACGGAAAGATAAGGAAAATGCATGTGCGGGTTGCATGGATTGATGATGCTATTGTATATGACATGACAAACGAAGGGTGGGATGGCGTGAAAATTACGGCCGACGGCTGGAAAATGGTGAAGCTGCCCCTCGGTTTCATTCGGTATGAACACCAAAGACCACAAGTTATGCCCGCAACAGATGCAGATGATAAGGACATTGAATTGTTCAGAACCTTTATGCCTCTTTCATCAGACGATAACTGGAAATTGCGCAAGATAAAACTTGTGACAGATTTCATTCCTGGAATCCCTCATCCAATTGATGCACCTTATGGAGATGCAGGTTCCGCAAAGACCACATCAGAACGCATGAAGAAATCGCTCATAGACCCTTCGGAACTGGAAGTTATAGCCATTCCTCGAAACCCAGATGATATGGACATAATTTTTCAACACCATCATTATGTGCCATTTGACAACATTTCAAAACTGACAAAGGAACAATCTGATAAAATATGTCGTGCCTGTTCTGGAACGGCAATGACGAAAAGGAGGCTATACACAGATGAGGACGAACATATCAATAAATTCCAAAATGCCATTAGCTTGAATGGTATCAATCCCGTTCCTCAGGAACCAGATGCTCTGGATAGGTCTCTACTGCACGAAAGTCGCAGAATACCGAGGGAAAAAAGGCGAACAGAGAAAGACCTATTTTCCGATTTTGAAGTAAAAAAACCGAGAATTCTGGGTGCGATATTCAACAAATTATCAAAGGCAATGCAAATATACCCGACAGTTAAGATTCCTGAATTGCAAAGGATGGCTGACTTTACGCTGTGGGGAGAGGCGGTTTCACAAGCATTCGGCAATGAACCAGGAGAATTTTTGCGCCTTTATGATAAAAACATAAAAATACAGAACCAAGAGGCCATAGGGGCATCTACCCTCGGTGAACAGATACTTTTGCTGATGAACGGCAAGAAGGAGGGCGAAACATGGGAAGGAACCCCCACACAGTTACTTGAGGAGCTTATCAAAAAATCTGCCGCCCTCAAGATAGATACAAAATCAAAAGGATTTCCAAAAGCACCAAACAGTCTCATGCGAAAAATCAACGAAATCAAGGTCAACCTCAGTGAAGCGGGAATCTCCTATGAAACAGATAAATCCGGAAACAGAAAGGTGATACTAAAAAGGATTGAGAGAAAAAATAGCGCCCAAACCGACCTATCGTCCAAACCTCATTCAAACCCACCTAAAACGCAGGAAATGGCAGGCGATATTATGGACGAAAAAGAAAAGGGCATCGTCCAAGACACTGTTTTGGGTGATATTAGAAATACCGTCCATATACCGTCCAGCCAAAAGAAGTGTTTAAATGAAGAACTAAGTCAAAATGGACAATTGGACGATATGGACGATACTTTAGAGAGAGATGATAAACACACTCCAACTCCTGCCCACAGTTTAGATGAAATTATCCCTCAAGGCCGAGACGTTACCTGGGCAGAAATAGAGGCTCATTTTTCGTCGTTTGAAAAAGCATCTGCATGGCTCATGAAACAACTTGGTGCCGGCAGCGTGTATGAATGCAGGATAGGAGTTTACAGAAGTTTGATTTGAAATGTATGTAATAAAACATGAAATACATCACGCAAAAAGGTGCATAAGGCTTACAAGAACGGCTCTGTAACACAAAATAATAATATTATTAATAATATTTGAAATGAAAATAATAATCAAAATATTATCACTAACAATAATAGAAACATTATTAATATTAGAAATAGTGTGTTCAAAGGGTCATTTTTCGTTATAAATGTAATTGCGGGGTAATTTCCAGGACATTTTTAGCCATTTTTCTTCTTCATGCCCTTCAAGCTGTCTCTTATCTCCTTCAGGACAGCCAGCTTCTCCCTCTCCAGCTCAAGTGGATCCATAATCTTGGGCTCTTCCCTTGTTGGAGCTGACTTGGCAGGCTTGGCTCCTTTAGTTCCTGGCTCATCGTCTTTCGAGAAAGCCAATATGACCATGAATATCTGGCCCACATGATTGCCTACTATTTCATCGAAGTCCTTCCTGCTCATCCCCTGCATCATATCCAGATCCTGTTGCGGAAATCCTGTCTTCGGGCCAATCTCTTTCACTACTTCTTTCATTACAGTATAGAGCTTGTCCCTGCCCTCTACCTCCATCCTGTTCATGTCCAGCCTGAGGCCGCATTTGCCGCAGATGTAGCTTGAATCTGGGTTTTCGTGGTTGCAGAGCTTGCTGGGGCAGATTCTGGACATAATAATTAAATTGGAATAGAGGCTTAAAAGAAGCTGGCGGAGATATAGCCTTTTGCCTTATTTTCAAAGTAGGATAGAAAGGAGGCAACGGTAAAGGTTATAAACAACACCGAATAGTTAGGAATTATGGCAAAAATTGGGGCTTTAGGGGCTTTGATTGTATTAATTTTGGGGTTCACATTAGCGTTACCCGATCAGGCAAAAATAGGCGTTATGTTTCTCGTATCATTTCAAAGCACATCATGTAGCGGAAGCAATGTAAGCAACATGGCTTGCCAATGGATTCCGAATTATATATTGGCATTGCAAGTATTTGGCGTGCTTCTGGTGTTAGTAGATGTATTATACATTATTAACGAAGCGAAACATGGACGTTGGTAGAATTCATTTATTTTTAACATTATTTTCAATCAATTTCTTAGCCCAGTTTCCAACCCTTATATCATCTTCTATTACAATTTCTTGACCCAAACCAACTGATTGAAATAAGCTTCCTCTCCAACTAGATTTATCATGCCTGGATATTTTTACTTTTTTGAAGAATTTCGGTAATTTCCAGACAGATTTATTTTGACCTTTTGCTGTTAGAACTAAACTATTGTCATATATGAATGTTCCAGATCCCGGTAATTTATTATTCCAGGATAATTTTTTCCTTGCTATATATATTGTATTGTTTTCAGAATCATAATCATTGAAAACATGCGGATGGTTTTTCATCCATTTTTTAATTTTTTCTCGGTTTTTATGGACATTCAATATTTCGCCTATTTGCAAATATCCGAATATAATATGTCTATCATGCGATTTCCTATCAAATAAAATTTTACCTCTATCCTTAATTGTGTTTCTAAAAGTTCCAAAGAATATGAACAAATCATTTTCTTTAACATGTTCCTTTTTCAAATGACCTTGTGCTTTATCAACTTGCCCAAATATTGGCAACCAACCAATATCCCTTTTTTTAATTTTAGCGAAAATATCAGGATCGCAATGACAGGTGGTATTCCTAGTGATTTTTTCCCATTTTCCATCCCTTGTCACTATTTTAGGGGTAATTGTTTTCATCAAATCAAAATAAGAATGTCTTTTAGAAAGCCATAATGTGCTATACTTGTCGGGTCCAGACGTCGGGATTGGCAAAGAAATCATTCTACCATCTGGTAATATGGGACTGGGGCGAGCTCCATATTTAGAATCAAATCCCTTTCTGCTTAGTATAACTTTCATTTTTTTCACTTTCTAAAATTATTACA